>JAFPUA010000231.1 GCA_017413305.1 Candidatus Ruminimicrobiellum caprinum | reverse complement strand
TATCAAAACAGAGGCGAAAGCAAAAACGATAAATGGAAAAAAGGATATATTGAAAATCAAAAAACTCTTTCCGGTAAGAAATATACGGGAACAGTTATAGAACATATGCTTGTTCAAATAGAAACTATGTTTTATGATGTCGGCAATAACAATCTTTTGAAACAGAAAAGAGCAGATTGGAACGATGCCGTTGACCAAGTTAAAGGAGAAAATGTAACTTTTTCTTTTGCGCTTGCACAGAATTGTAATGAAATTGCAGACTTGCTTGAAAAAACAGCTTCGGACTTAAATATAAAAGAAATAGAAGTTTTTGCGGAACTTGCCTCGCTTATTCAGAATTTCGATGCAAAAGTAAAAGATATTCCTGCAAAACAAAGACAAGAAATTTTGAAGAAATATCTTGATAAAGTTAATAATGCTATATCGGGCAAAAAAGTAAAAGTGAAAATTTCCAAAATATTGAAAGATTTAAGAACAAAAGCACAACTTGTTATAGATAACGCAAATAAAAAAGCTTTTAACGGACATTATTACAGCGGATATATTTTTGCCGACGGTAAACCTGTTGATACCATTTGGAACAAGGCTGCATTAAACAAAAAGAATCCTACATCCGATGATTTTGAAATGATGTTGATGCCGCAAACTTGGTCGCTTGTTTCCGGTGGAGCTAAAAAACTTGGTGCGGAACAAACGGTTATAGATTCTGTTTTAAAATATTTGTATGACAAAGAAGTCGGAGCATTAAAACTAAACTATCCTGCCTATCAAAAATTCAATAAAACTATCGGTAGAATAACCGGCTTTGCTGCAGGTACAAAAGAAAACAACGCGATATTTTCTCATGCTAACTTGTTTTTTGTATGGGCATTAATTAAGCAAGGTCAGCCTGATTTAGCGTACAAAATATTCTCCGGAATTAATCCTCTTAATCATGAACACGAAATTATCAGAACAGGTCCATGGATACCGGAATACTATGTTTCAAGTGATAATCCCAATATTGCAGGTAGAGGCGAGTATCCTGTTTTAACAGGTTCTTGTGCGTGGACAAGATACGCTTTTCAAAATTTCTTTTTCGGTGTAAAAGGTGTTTTTGAAGGTTTGTCTATAGATCCTCATTTACCGGCAAATAAAGATTTTCAGAATTGCGGACTTTTTATTAAGTTTAGAAATGCAAATTATGATATAAAATTTTCTAATCCGAGCTTAAAGAAAAATTCTTCGGTAAAGAAAATAGTTGTTGACGGTAAAAAAATAGAAGGCAATATTATAAAACCTTTTAAATCCGGTACGCATAAGATAGAAGTTCTTTTAGGATAATAAATGAAAAAATTATTAGTAGTATTTTTATTGGCAATATTTTGTTTTTCTTACTCATCAGCAGAAGAGGTAAAAATAAAAATTCTTATAAAATCGGTTACGATAGTTTCTCCTGACGGAGAAAGTAATACTTATACCGATATACTTAAGATTCCTCCGATTGATTATGCATCCAAAATTATTTCCAACGGTATGGGAATACTTACATGTTGTTCAGTAGCGATAATACTTAAAAATCAACAGGGGATTTTTGTCGCTAAAAATCCTATGACACGAGCAATGGAATTTTCCAAAACTGAAAATTCAAGAAAAGGCGAACTTTCTTTATTCTTTGATCCGAACACTACGGCTGCAATTTCTCCCGACGGAAAATTTTCTTTAAAATATGACGAAGAAAAAGATATGGTTTCTTTGGAAATTTTAAACGGCACATGTGTAGTAAAAAGCAACAATGCAAAAATTGATCTTGTTGCCGGAGATACATTTAATCATGAGTTGAAAGGAAGGAAATATGCCTTTTAAATTTAAAGAGTTAGCGATAGAAGATGTAGTTTTAATAGAATCTATAAAGTTTGGGGACAACAGAGGCTTTTTTGAAGAAGTATTTAAAGTTCCCGACTTTGCGAATTCAAAAATAAATTTAAATGTTAAACAGATTAATTTTTCGCATTCGTCTAAAGGTGTTTTAAGAGGGTTGCATTATCAGTTAGCACCTTTTGCTCAGGCGAAGCTTGTAAGAGTGATTTCCGGAACAATTTTTGATGTGGCTGTAGATTTAAGAATAGGGTCTCGCACATTTGGAAAATGGGTTGGAGCAAAACTTTCTCCGATAGGGCAAAATATGCTTTACATACCTGAGGGGTTTGCACACGGGTTTGAAGTCCTTTCGGATGAAGCTAACTTTGAATATTATTGTTCCAATATTTATTCGCCGGAACACGAAAGAGGAATACTCTACAATGATCCGTTTTTAAATATTTCTTGGCATACGAAGGAGCCTAATTTGTCTAAAAAAGACTTGGTATATCCTTTGTTTGAAAATGCGGAATACAACTTTGAAAAAAGTTTAGAGTAATTTTTAATTTGACAATAAAATCATATTTTTATAATATTTATCCCAACAATTTGTAAAAAGTCGTAAAGAAATAATAATATTTTAGCGGAGGGAAGTAAAATGTCAGTAAAAGTAGCAATTAATG
>JAFPUA010000230.1 GCA_017413305.1 Candidatus Ruminimicrobiellum caprinum | reverse complement strand
TTGTCCTCCATAATTTATATTTTTTTACTTTATTTCCGTTATCCAGTCACCATGAAGATTACAATGTTCTATAACTGATATTTTTTTATCTTTGGCTTTTACAGAAATAGAACCTTCCGGTTTAAGATTGTGTGTTAAAGCTATCCCGCCTACATATTCTTTATCTGCGTAAAACATTATGTTTGTTATATAATGTTCCGGCATCATAGGATGTTCAATTTCGCCAATTTTTACTTTAATTTCCTGAACATCTTCACTTATATTGTTAATAGATACCTGCGGAAGATGTTTTTTGTGACTTTCTCCTACGGTAACTACATCGTCCTTTGTTTTTAATGCATCATCTTTTAAACTAAATACTTTTGAATTTGCTCCGCAAACAGGACATTTTTCAGGTGCTGTTTCTTTTAAATGGACATAACCACATACTGAACAAACTAAAGCTTTTTGCATTTTGTCTCCTTAAACATCGCTAAAGGCGATTTTATTATAGGTAATATTTTATCTATTTATAGTTTGTATGTCAACGAGTTTATTTAGTTCTTTTGCAAACAGTTTTAGTTCTTGTAGCTTTTCGTAATCTTTGTTTAATGAAATAAAAAATGTATTGTTTTGTGTGAGCGGATCTTGCTTAAATTTTTCGTCTAAAGTTTGCCAATCTTTTGTGTAAGGTATAGGGCTGTATTCCGAAAGAGAAATTATTGAGCCTAAAGAATGAACATATTTTATTGACTCTCTAACATTTTCTACGCTCTGTCCCGGCATCCCCATTAAAAGGTAGGTAACATATTCGCCCTGTTTATAACCTGCTTTCTGTAGAAGGTTTATTGTTCGTTCATATTCTTTGTTGCTTACTTTATTGTTGCTGTTTTTTTGTTCTTCGGCATTTGATGTTTCCAAACTGAAACGAGGTTTAACAAATTTTGCATTAAACATCAGTTCGGCAAGCTCATCGTCGACAAACCGTGCATGCAGCCCGTTAGGTGTATGAAAATAAAATTTTTTGTTTTCTTTTATAAATTCTTTCAATAATACCTTGATACTGTTATTGGAATTAAACAGAAGCGCATCATCATAAAATGCAATATTATTAACTACAGCTGAGGGCTGAGGGTTGAGGGTTTTTGAATATGATACCAGACTTTCTATTTCCTGTTTGATTACTAACGGACTTTTTACACTGTAACCGTTTTTGTTCAGCACATATTGTGCGCAATAACTGCACTTAAACGGACAACCTACGCTTGTTTTAAGTGCAACATATTCTTTTTTCTTATAGAAAGAATAGTCGGGAGCAGGAAACTTTTTAAAATCGCAGTCTATTTCAACATCAAAATTATATTTTTTAAATACGGAATTAAAGTTTACAAGTCCACCGGAAACAACATCGGTTATTCCCGACAATGTTTTAGCATGTTCTTCACAAAGTGTTGCATATACGCCGCCCAAAACTATAGGAACATCAGGGAAAATGTTTCTTAAAAGTTCGCTAACTTCAACAACGCCCAAATACCAGTATGTCATAATAGACGCAACAATTATCATGTCCGGCTTTGATGTGTTTTTTATATTTAAAAAAAATTGTTCGGCTTGTTCTTCCGGAATACCGAAACGGTAATATTTTCTTTTAATGTTTCTGATAATTTCAGGTTTGGGAATTTCTTTTTTTATGTAATGTCCGCAGCCGTATTCGTTGGAAGATTTTTTCGGATAGATATATTCGGAAAATTTGTTTTCATTATCATAAAATCTGTCCATATAATCGAACAGATTTACATTTATATTTTGTTGTTTTAGTATAGATGATAAATATAAAAGCCCTAACGGTTTTGCCCACAGGTCGTAAGCGGCAAAATCATACACGGGCGGATTGATTAATAAAATACTTTGTGATTTCATTAAAAGATATTTTACAAAATTTTGTTAATCAAGGAAAGATTTTGTTATTTTATAAAGTATGGAAAGATTTTCTTTGCTGAGTTTATTTACCATTGAAATAATTTCTGTTTTTAAATTTTTTTCTTCCTGAAGATGATTAAAATCAAACAAATCTTTAGTTTCTACTTTTAAAGCAACGGCCAGTTTGTAAATTAGTTTTGGCGAAGGGAAATTTTTCCCCGATTCTATAACGCTGATAGTTTTGGGGTCTACATCAACAAGCTCCGAAAGCTTACACTGTTTTAAGCCTCTTTTTGTTCTATATTCTTTAATTTTTAAACCAAACAATTTTTTAATATCTTTTTTCATAATATATCCTTTTGTTAAATATATGTAAATAATAGCATTTATAAAAAAATTTTTTAATGGCGAATTATTCCAAAACTTGACAAAAAATTGCGTATTTTGTAATATATCATTGCGATTTAAGTAAGATTTTAATATTTTTTTGCTTAATAACAGAAGAAAAATATTTTTATAAAAATAAAAGGGAGAGAAATCAAATGAAAAGAATGAAAGGTTTTACTTTAATAGAGTTGGTAATAACTTTGATAATTGTTATAACATTATCATTAATATCTTGGCCGATTTACAGAGGAAGGCATAGAGAATATTCTATGCTTGCTGAAGGTTATGCCTTACTTGGTTCAATAAAAGAGGCTCAAATTAATTACTATAATGAATATGGAATGTTTATGAATGGTGGCCATATTAATGGTGGAAGCGCTTTGGGTGCGTATACCGCCAATGATCCTGTTTTAAGAATTAATGCAATGAATAACACCTATTTTTCTTGGTTTAATCCTTATGGAACTCATGCATACTATTATGATGACAGATGGAAGTATATGTTTACGGCCATAGTTTGTAGCAAAAACGCCGGAACAATATCGTTGATATATAATTTAACTGAAAGAAATGAGCCGGTTGTTAGTGGTGCTAAAAACGTTACATTTTTTTAATTTGCAAATTAAATTTTATGGAGTATAACATAGCAATACTCCGGATAGGTCAGAAATACAAAATATAAGTATTTCTGACCTTTTTATTTTTGTTTCATTTAAAAAAATTGCCAAGGGAATTTCTTTTTGCTATAATAATGGTATTATGAATAATCTTGATATAAAATTTTTAGGTATTAAATTAAAAAGCCCGTTGCTTACTGCATCGGGAACGTTTGGTTACGGCGATGAGCTTACCGACTTAATCGATATTACAAAAATCGGTGCAATCGTTACAAAAACCATTACTTTGGAAGAGCGTTTAGGTAACCCTCAGCCGAGAATTGCCGAAGTTGCTTCAGGAATGCTAAACACTATCGGTTTACAAAATATCGGTGTAAAAAAATTCACAGAAACAAAACTCGACGATATTTTAAAATTAAAAGTGCCAATAATTGTCAGTGTTGCCGGTGCCTGCGTAAGTGATTACGTGCAGACGGTAAAAATTTTAAATTCTTTCTCTAAAATATTTGCAATAGAGTTAAACCTTTCATGTCCAAATTTGAAGAAAACTATTATTTGTCAAGACGCAGAACTATTTTCAAATATAATTCAAAGTGTTAAAAAAATATCAAAGTTCCCTGTAATAGCAAAATTGTCACCACAGGTACAGGATATTGCAGCACTTTCTTTAACGGCAGAAAATTGTGGCGCAGATGCTGTAACATTAACAAACACTTTCCCTGCAATGGCAATAGATATAAATACTTTCAAACCTAAACTTTCCACCGTTAAAGGCGGAATGTCTGGACCATGCGTAAAGCCTATGGCACTAAGATGTGTATTTGACGCTTACCAGAAAGTAAAAATTCCTATCATAGGATGTGGCGGAATTGCGACTGCCGACGATGTGATAGAATTTTTCTTGGCAGGGGCAAGCTGTGTCAGTATAGGAACTCAAGTTTTGGTAGAACCGAAAGTATTTGAAACGGTTTACGACGGATTGGACAAATATTTAAGAAGTAAAAAAATAAAAAATATCAGAGAATTACAAGGCAAGGTAAAACTATGAGTAATCTGAATAAAACTATTTTGGCATTAGATGTGTTTGACTTAAAAAAAGCAGAAAGTTTAATAAAAGATTTAAGTCCATACATAGATGTATATAAAGTAGGGCCTATTTTATTTTTGCAGTCGGGTAAAGAAGTTATTAAAATGATAAATGATCTCGGCAAAAAAGTATTTTTAGATTTAAAGTTTCACGATATTCCTGCTACTGTGGAAAGAGCAGTAAAATCTGCAAGAGATTTAGGCGTTTACAGCTTAACTGTTCATTCTTGCGGTGGCGAAGAGATGTTAAAACTGGCAACTGCTGTAGAAAATAGACCAAAAATTTGGGCAGTAACCGTATTAACTAGCCAAAAGACTACACCTGAAGAAGTAGTAAGAAGAGCAAAACTTGCTAAAGATTGCGGTGTTGATGGTGTAATTTCGTCACCACTTGAAATAGAAACAATTAAAACAAATTGTGGGAAGGAGTTTGAAGTTGTTACCCCGGGAATAAGACCTGTAAGTTTAAACGACGACCAGAAAAGAGTAGCAACTCCTGAAAGTGCTGTAAAAGCAGGCGCGAACTTTATAGTAGTCGGCAGACCAATAATCGCTGCCGAAAATCCCGTAGAAGCTGCAAAGAACATATACAATTCAATTAAAGGATTATAATAAATACATATCAAAAATTGCAAAAATATAGTTTGCAATTTTTGACGCGACGAAATATTTTGAATTTGTACAAGGCGACAGCGAGCCGCAGTGTACAACTGAACAAGGTACATAAGGCGAGCTGCAACACAGTAGAAATTCAAAAGATAAGTCGCAATAGGAGACAAAATGGAAGAGATGAAAGACTTATTTAAAAAGCATAACGCATTATTAAACGGACATTTTTTATTGTCCAGCGGACTTCATTCCGACACATATTTTCAGTCGGCACTTATTTTGCAGCACCCGGAAGTAGCACAGGTGTTGGCACAGAATTTAAAAGAAAAAATTGTTGAAAAAGTTAAAGATATAGATGTAGTAGTTTCCCCGGCTATGGGCGGTGTAATTATCGGCCACGAGATGGGAAGAGCTTTTGGAACAAGAGCTATTTTTACAGAGAGAGTTGACGGGAAAGTAACTTTAAAGAGAGGCTTTTCCGTAGCAAAAGGCGAAAAAGTTCTTGTTGTTGAAGATGTTATTACTACAGGTCTTTCCACAAGAGAAGTTATTGAAAGTTTAAAAGAGTCAGGTGCTGAAATAGTTGCTGTTTGTTCTTTAGTTGATAGAAGTGCAGGAAAAGTTGATTTCGGTGTACCTAGATTTGCATTGTTAAGCTTAGAAGTAAAGAGCTATAAAGCCGAAGAATGCCCAATGTGCAAACAAGGAATGGGAGCACCTATAAAACCCGGAAGCAGAAAATAGGCGAAAGATAAGAATATAACAAATATCATAAAT
>JAFPUA010000229.1 GCA_017413305.1 Candidatus Ruminimicrobiellum caprinum | reverse complement strand
TTTTAGATTATAAAGTCAAGTACATTTTTTATGGTATGGATATTTTATGAAGAATGAACAAATTTCTTTTAGTACACAATTAAAAAAAATAATGAAAGAGAAGAAAATAACTCAGCAGGAATTGGCTGATAAAATAGGCGTTTATCAAACAATGGTAAGCCATTGGTTAAGAGGTATAAAAAATCCCACATTGACTTCTCTTAAGAAAATTGCTGATGCTTTGGAAATATCCGTAAGTTGTTTAATAGGTGAAGAAACTAATGAGAACAACAAAGAAAAAATTGTATTACTTAAAAATAAGATAGAAGAACTTGAAAAACAGAATAAAGATTTACAAATAAAAGTTTTAAAGTTGGAAAATGATAATTTAAAATTTGCATTAGAAAAAAGTAAAAACTCTTAAGAAAAGATATGTTGAGAAAAATAACATAAAATAAAATTAATTAAAAATTGCCTTTGGCAATTTTTTTTTGTATAATAACGGAGCGTATTTAAAAATATAGTATATTTATTTTAGGAGCAGATATGGAAATATCAAAGAAAGATGTTGATTATGTTGCTTCTCTTGCAAGGCTTGAATTTGAAGAGAGCAAAAAAGAAAGTTTGGCTAAACAGCTCGGTTCAATACTCGGTTATATTGAAAAAATAAAAGAAGTTGATACGTCAACAATTGCACCTACCAGCCATGGTGGTACAAGCGAAAACGTTTGGAGAGAAGATGTGGTAGTACAGAGCTCTCAAGAAACTATAGATGCTTTGTTTAAAAATGCGCCTGAACAAGACGGCGACTTTTTTAAAGTAAAAAAAGTTATGGAATTAGAAGACTAAATTTATAATTAAGGAAAGAATATGAGTAACGAAATTATCAAAATGTCGGCTATTGAGCTGGCAGCAAAAATTAAAAACAAAGAACTTTCAAGTGTTGAAGTGACAAAAGCTTTCTTAGGAAGAATAAAAGATGTTGATCCTAAGATAAAAGCATATGTGACGGTTTGCGAAGATTATGCTTTAAAACAGGCACAGGCTTCCGATGATAAAATTGCTAAAGGTGAAAAAATTGGAGCATTAGAAGGAGTGCCTATAGCAATTAAAGATAATATTTTGATTAAAGATATCAGAATGACGGCATCGTCAAAGATATTGGAAAATTATATTGCTCCTTATGATGCAACAGTTATTACAAAGTTAAAAAATGCAGGCGCCGTATTTGTAGGTAAAGCTAACCTTGACGAATTTGCAATGGGTTCATCAACGGAAAACTCTGCATTTTTTACAACAAGAAATCCTTGGAATACGGAGCATATCCCTGGAGGATCTTCCGGAGGTAGTGCTTCTGCAGTTGGCGCAATGACTGCACCTTTGGCACTTGGTACAGATACCGGCGGATCTATCAGACAGCCTGCAAGCTGTTGCGGTATCGTAGGCGTAAAGCCAACATACGGCAGAGTAAGCAGATTTGGTGCAGTAGCATTTGCATCTTCTCTTGATCAGATAGGACCTATGGCTAAAACTGTTGAAGATAGTGCATTGCTTTTAAATGTTATAGCAGGACACGATACAAAAGATTCTACCTCAATAAATATAGCAGTTCCGGACTATCTTGCCAACATTAAAGATGGTGTTAAAGGTTTAAAAATCGGTCTTCCGAAAGAATATTTTATTGATGGTCTTGATGCAGATGTAAAATCTGCTCTTGATAAAGCAGTTGAAGAATATAAAAAGTTAGGTGCGGAGATTGTAGAAATTTCGTTGCCTCATACAGATTATGCTGTTGCAGTATACTATATCATTTGTTGTTCCGAAGCATCGGCAAACCTTGCCAGATATGATGGTGTTCGTTACGGATTCAGAGCAGACTGCACAAATTTGCTTGATGAATATCAAAAATCAAGAGGACAAGGTTTCGGTGCCGAGGTAAAAAGAAGAATAATGCTTGGAACTTATGCACTTTCTGCAGGATATTATGATGCTTTCTACGGTAAAGCTCAAAAAGTAAGAACATTGATAAAACAAGACTTTGAAAAAGCTTTTGAAAAAGTGAATGTTATTCTTACTCCGTCAGCTCCTACACCGGCATTTAAGATAGGTGAAAAGAGTTCTGATCCTTTGCAGATGTATTTGTCGGATATTTTTACTATATCATGTAATTTGGCAGCAATACCGGGAATGAGTTTGCCTTGCGGTTTCTCACAGAAAGGTATTCCTATAGGTATGCAGTTATTAGCTAAAAATTTCGATGAACAAACAATGTTTAAAACAGCTTATGCTTATCAGCAAGCAACTGCTTGGCATAAAGAATTTCCTAAAATATAATTAATTGCAGAGGATACAAATTATGAATAGCAAATATGAAGTAATTATAGGACTTGAAGTTCACTCACAAATAAAAACAAAAACAAAAATTTTCTGTAACTGTTCAACGGAATTTCATTGCAAACCGAACACGAATATTTGTCCTGTTTGTACAGGTCAGCCAGGTGTGCTTCCCGTATTAAATAAACATGCTGTTGAACTTATTGTAAGAACAGGTCTTGCCCTTGATTGTACAATAAACAAAAAATCTGTTTTTGCAAGAAAACAGTATTTTTATCCTGATTTACCGAAAAATTATCAGATATCTCAATATGAACTTCCTTTCTGTGAACATGGTAAAATAAATATCAATGTTAACGGAGAAACAAAAAGTATCGGTATTACAAGAATACATCTTGAAGAAGATGCCGGAAAACTTATACATGATATCGGTTCTCGTCAGCTTGATTATTCTTTAGCAGACTACAATAGAACAGGTGTTCCTTTAATGGAAATTGTTTCAGAACCGGATATGCGTTCTCCCGAAGATGCGGCAGCTTATTTGACTGCACTTAAAAACTTAATAGAATATGTTGAAGCTTCCGACTGCAATATGGAAGAAGGAAAGTTCAGATGTGATGCTAATATCAGTATCAGACCTTTCGGACAGAAAGAATTTGGAACGAAAGCCGAACTTAAAAATATGAACTCCATTTCAGGCGTGCAGGAAGCGCTCGCTTACGAAGTGCAAAGACAGATAGAAGTTGTTGAATCCGGCGGAAGAGTAATACAGGAAACAAGAACTTGGGATGCAAACGAAAAAGTAACAAAATCAATGCGTTCCAAAGAAAATGCTCATGATTACAGATATTTCCCTGATCCGGATTTAGTGCCTGTAAACTTGGATGACGAATTTATAGATAATATTAAGAAAAATATTCCGGAACTTCCTGAAGCAAGAAGAGCAAGACTTATAAATAATTTGGGACTTTCCGAATATGATACCGATATTATAATTTCCGATAAGGCTCTTGCAGATTATTATGAAACAGCTTTAAAGGCTGCACAAGATTCTAAAGACGCAGCAAAGCTTGTTGCTAACTGGATAATAACGGAACTTCTCGGTAAACTTAATAAATCTGATTTGACTATAAAACAGTCACCTATTTCGCCTGAAAATATTGGTAAACTTGTTCTTTTAATTTCTAAAGGAACAATTTCCGGCAAAATAGCAAAGACAATCTTTGAAGATATGTTCAAAGATAACAAAGACCCTGAAGTAATAGTTAAAGAAAAAGGACTTGTACAAATTTCCGATGAAGGTGCTATCATAAAAGTTTGTCAGGAAGCTATTGATGAAAACGCAAAGATAGTTGCCGATTATAAATCAGGTAAGAAATCCGCTATTGGCGCGTTGGTTGGTGCGGTGATGAAAAAATCAAAAGGAAAAGCTAACCCGCAAATGGTAAATAAAACTCTTACTGAGTTACTCAGTAAGTAGTTTTGTTGAAACATTATCTTTTGAATTTATACATCGTAATGGCGAATCTTAAGTATCTTTGTTAATTAATTTTTTGTCCTTGACAGAAGAAGTTTTTTAGATTATAATAACAGTGTAATTTTGAGGCAACATTAAATATCTTAATATTGAATATTTTTGGATCTTCTACGAGAGGTAGAAGAGCACTTTTGTGAAAACAAAAGTATCTGGAACTCCAAAAATAGTCGCT
>JAFPUA010000228.1 GCA_017413305.1 Candidatus Ruminimicrobiellum caprinum | reverse complement strand
TAGGATTTAAAATTCCTTTAACATTTATCGTCATATGAAGGAAATTGCCGTCTTTGGCTGATATATACGCGCCCATTAACTTTAAAGGTTCTATCACTCTTTTCATAGGGCGCTTCGATAAACTGTCATCACCGGTAATAATTGAAGAAAAATTTTGTCCTGCAAGAATACCGGAAATAAGTCTGGTAGTTGTTCCGGAATTTCCTGCATAAATGTCCTGTTTAGGAGCTTTCAATCCGTTAATACCTAAACCTTTTATTGTTAAAGTATTTTTACTTTCTTCTATTTCAACACCCATATTTCTAAAAGCGTTCATTGTAGAAAAACAGTCTTCTGAAGGAAGAAAGTTGTTTATTATTGATTTCCCGTCAGCAAGAGAAGAAAGCATTATTGCTCTATGGGTTATTGACTTATCGGCAGGAACTGCAATTACACCGGATAATTTCGATACTTTATTGATTTTCATTTTTACCTTTAGCTAAAAAGTTTTTTAACTTTTTTGTGTCATTAAAAGTGTCGGTGAAAAGTTTTATTTCTTTGCACAACTGTTTAGATAACTCTTTTAAATTGTTTTTGTTATTTAAAAATATCGGCATCCACATTTCCGGAGAAGATTTTGCTACCCTTGTAATGCTCTTAAAAGAGCCTGCAATTAAATTGTTTATATCTTTATTTTTTGCACTTTTTTCTTTAAATATTTTGTAGTAAACAAAAGCTATTATGTGCGGTAAATGGCTGGTAAATGCCGCATATTTATCGTGTTGTTTTGCCGACATATAAACTACTTTACAACCTACATCTTTCCATACCTTTGCAACTATTTTTGTGCCTTTACTATTTTTGTTTGATGTAATTATTGTAGTTGCATCATAATACAAATCATCTTTTGCATAATCTATGCCACTATGTTCTGTACCTGCCATCGGATGACAACCAACAAATTCAGGAAGATTTTTATTTTTCTTCCTTAAAACATTTATTTCTTTTTCTATGTTTTCTTTTGTGCTACCGATATCAGCAACAACTGCACCTTTTTTAACATATTTTGAAACTATTTTATATATATCGGTAACTGTATCTACAGGGCTGCAAATAAAAACAATATCCGCATCACGCACAGAAGAGATATCGACAGAAAAGCTGTCGACTGCATTAAGCTTTTTCGCTTTACGCAGTTTCTTTTCATTTCTGCCGATACCTATAATATTATATTGCTTTTTATTTGTTCCGTTTTTCAGGGCAATGCCTAATGAACCGCCCATCAAACCGACACCGATAATTGCAATTTTTTTCATTTATATTTCTCTGCCTATAGCCTGTGCCAAAACTTTTAATTCATCCATAACTTTTTTATACTGTTCAGGCAACAAACTCTGCGGACCATCGGATAAAGCCTCTTCCGGCCTTGGATGTATTTCCATAGCTATTGCGTCTGCACCTACCGCCAAACATGCCTTTGCCATTGTCGGGACATGTTCCCTGATACCTATACCGTGTGACGGGTCAAGTACAACGGGTAAATGTGTTAATTTCTTTACAACAGGTATTGCATTTAAATCAAGCGTAAATCTTGTGGCAGTTTCAAATGTTCTAATACCTCTTTCACAAAGCATAACATTGTAGTTACCCTGTGATAAAATATATTCTGCAGAAAGCAACCACTCTTTTATTGTCGTAGCCATACCTCTTTTCAAAAGCACAGGTTTTTTCTGTTTACCGCAAGCCTTTAACAAGTCATAGTTCTGAACATTTCTTGCGCCTATCTGTACTATATCGCAATAGTGAGCTACTAACGGAACTTCTTCTACAGACATTGCCTCACTTATTGTCGGCATTTTATATTTTTTACCGATTTCGTGAATATATTTTAAACCCTTTTCACCTAAACCTTGAAAAGCGTACGGGGAAGAACGAGGTTTAAATGCTCCGCCTCTAAGTATTTTTCCGCCTGCAGAAAGAACTATCTTCGCTATCTCGTCAAGCACACCTTTGCTTTCTATTGCGCAAGGTCCTGCAATAACGGGAACTTTTTTTCCGCCGATTTCTATCCCATAAGGAAGCTTTATAACTGTATTTTCCTGTTTGAATTCTCTTGATGCAAGCTTATAAGGCTTTTCAATTTCGCTTATGTGGTCAACTTCGTCCATAGCTTCAAAGTTTTCTTTATACTTTTCAGCTTGTTCACCAATCATACCTATGATGGTCACATTGTCACCACGCGAAACATGAGGAAGATAGCCGAGACTTTTTATTTTATCTACAACTTTTTTTTCCTCTTTTTTAGTTGCTTTACTCTTAAGTGTAATAATCATAATATTGTCCCCCGACAATTAAATTCGAAATTTATATCTGTATATTATACATAAATTAATTTTTCAAAGCAATGAATTTAGAGAAAAAAAACAGCAAAGAATATATCAACTCTTTGCTGTTTTTAATATTTCGGTCGAAATTAATAAATAATTTTGTTTAATGGGTATTCGATAATACCTTCTGCGCCGGCTCTCTTCAATGCCGGAATAACTTTCTTAACAACTTTCTCTTCAATAATAACTTCAAGTGCTATCCAGTTACCATCACTCAAATTAGAAATTGTAGGTTTTCTTAATGCAGGAAGAATTTTTTCTACAATAGGAAGTGTCTTAAAAGGAATATTCATTTTCAAACCAACCATGCCTTCGGCAGCCAATGCACCTTTAAGCAATATGGCAAGATTTTCTATTTTTTCTCTTTTCCAAGTATCTTTCCACGCTGCTGAGTTTGCAATAAGTCTTGTTGTAGATGTAAGAATCTCTTCAACAATTCTTAAGTTGTTAGCTCTTAATGAAGAGCCTGTTTCAGTAAGTTCAACTATAGCATCAACAAGTCTTCCAGCTTTAGCTTCAGTTGCCCCCCAAGAAAATTCAACATTTGCTTTAACTTTATTTTTTGCTAAATATTTTTTTGTATAGTTAAGAAGCTCTGTAGCTATTCTTTTACCCTGCAAATCTTTAACATTTTTAATTTTAGAATCATTAGGAACTGCAAGCACCCAACGAACAGGACGGAAACCTGATTTTGCATATTGAAGTTCGCAAACTTCTTTAACTTTAGCTCCGCTCTCGCATATCCAGTCAAAACCTGTCAAACCTGCATCAAACACACCGTCCTGAACATATTTTGCCATTTCTTGAGAACGAACGAGCATCACTTCCAATTCTTCATCGTTGCAAGTAGGAAAATACGATCTGGAAGAAGTACTTATTTTTATACCTGCTTTTTTAAATAATTCTATTGTTGACTCCTGTAAACTACCTTTCGGAAACCCCAATCTTAATTTTTTCACTGTTTTTTATCTCCTTTTTCTTTTGTAATATTTTGAATTTGATTTTCAAGATTACTGCTGATTCCGCCAAAATTTTTTATATTTCCCAATCCGATCTTAAATTCATCTTTTAAATCACTAAGATCTGCTCTGGCAAGAACATCAGGTACATAATCTCCAAACATCGGCATCACTTTTGATGAAATTTTAGATACTTTGTCCGTCTGCACCCTAAAATCACTTACTATTTCAGCAATTTTATCTGCCGTAGGAATAATAAAGTTGGCAGCAACTCCAAAACCGATAAATATACCTAAACATGCACCCACAATTTTATCAAACAAAGACAAATACAAAAATTTTGCTATTTTAAAAACTATTATTCCAATTATAAAAATAATTACTGCTGTAGCAATAAAAACAAAATAATAATTTATCCCCTCTTGATAGGGATAGCTTTCTGCCAGACATACAGAAACGAAACCTGCCATCACGGCGAAAAAGCTCTTAATTATTCCTGTGGAATAACCTATATACAAAAACAACAATAATATTAAAATTACTGTAATGTTTGCTATCGTAGTTAACATACTCTGTGAACTACTATACCGCTTGCTAACTTCGGGAAAAAGTATGTAGATTTTTGCGGCATATTTTCGTTATTTAATGCAATTTCCTTTATAGATTCTACCGGTGTTGCCGGAACCATAATTGCAATTTTATTTGTTTTCTTTGCAAGTTCAACAGCTTCAGTTTCATCTTTAACATAAACATATTTGTCTGCCGGAACTTGTTCCTTAGGTATTAAAATATTATGTAATATACTTACACCTAAATTTCTAAAGGCTTCGCAATTTTCAGGCATAGCTTTTTTCAAAAGTTCAGTATCTTTAATAACAAGCGTTCTGTATTTACCGTCTTTAAATACTTGTATCGGTTGAACTTTTTCATTCTGCATTTTAGCAAAATCTTCACCCGGCAATACATTAAAATATTTTTCAATATTTTCTTCTAAGTTTGCAGGCTCTGCAATAACTCTATGCGTAGGCCATATTGAAATGCCTTCATCTTCCATAGGGCACAAGAAAGCTAATACATATCCGTATTCTTTATCTTCGGAAAAATCCGATTTTATGCCTTTAACATACTGAAGATAATTCCAAGACGTTTCATATCTATGATGTCCGTCAGCAATAAACGTCTTTTTGTTTTTTAAAACATCTTCTGCTTCTTTTATAATTTTTTCATCATCAATAACCCACAATTTATGGTTTGTTAATTCTTTATCGGAGGCAACTGAAGCGGGTTTTGTTTTTGCAATTTCTTTGCAAAGGTTAACCATTTTATTATTATCATCATTAAACAATAAAAATATAGGACTTAAGTTTGCTTCAACAGCCTTTAATAAATTCAATCTATCTTCTTTAGGAGCTGAAAGAGTCTTTTCATGAGCTTTCACTGCACCACCGTGAGGATTTTCTATCTTAAGTGCAGCAAAGAAACCGCGTCTTACCATTTTCTTACCG
>JAFPUA010000227.1 GCA_017413305.1 Candidatus Ruminimicrobiellum caprinum | reverse complement strand
ATTTTATTAACTTTGTCATAATATTGTTTTACTTCCTTATTATCATCTTCAAATTGAAGATATTTTGCCCATTCTTTTAAACATTGATAATAATCATTCTTATAGTAGCTTATATATCCTGCCGCATAAGAAAATTCTTCAAAACTACTATCTAATTCCGAACTTGAGTTTTCCGTCATGGAAGATTTAATTTTGTTATAATAAAAATTAGGAGAATCGTAATCGGGATAATTCATAATAATTTTCTGTAACAGGTCTGTAGCATATAAATACTGTTTGTTGGAATAATATTTTTTTGCTTCATCAAACATTTGTTCTGCTTCTTTTTGAGAAAGTTCGGCTTGGTTTAGTGCCGCATAGGCTTCTTTTTCCAGTTCGATATCAGAGGGCTTCTTTTTGTTCCATCTGTAAGCTACGGAAAATCTATTAATTATATCAAGTTCATTAAAGTCTATCGAATAGTTTACCACAAACCACGAAAATGCCGCCCCTAACCCTGCGGTAATATGGTCTGTGTACCAACCGCCTCTTAACGAATATTTTTCTATAAATTTATATTCCAGTCCTGCAGCAAACTCGTTATGAGAATCTTCATTTCTTGCATCTAAAGAAACTGTAATCGTGTCTTTACTTGAAAAATGATAAAACACAGGTATCTGCATCAATGTACTTAAAATAAAAATATTTTGGAATTTTTCATTATACTCGTCAAGAGTTACTCCTGAATTATAAAAATTCTGCGCAGAAATACCTACCCCGAAATTTGCCTGAAAATATTTCATATCGACATTTTCAAAAAATTTTGACATGGCCGCGTCTATGGAATATCCGCCGTTTTTCTTTTCGTATAAATCAAGATAAATGTATTTGAAGTTTACACCGACAGATGTCTTAATTGGTTTTATTTCCGTAGCAAGTGCAAGGATGTACGCCCATTGGTTGGTTTTTACCGTTTTTGGAGCATCATAAGGGTCTTTTCTTAGTTCTACATCGCCGCTTGCTAAATCAATGGCATTAAAACCTATATGGAAATTATTAAACAGCCTGAAATTTAATGCAGCCGAATTATAAGATGTTCCGTCAAAAAGGTTATATCTGGACAGTTCTGCGGTGTTATAGTTAAAATAACTTAAAAGAGACGGATTGTAAAAAATTATCGATGGATCATCAAGATTGTTAAGAACAGTTTCGCCTTGAGCAAAGGAAGATACCGAAGGCCCGTGAGAAAGAAAGTTTTTTCTTTTTCCGTCAGCATAACTTGAAGAGAAAAACAAAAATATTATTAAAATCGATAAAATTATTTTATTATTAAAAGCCTGCATCGTTCTGTACTCGTGTGTCCGGAATATTTCTTTTTAATTACACATAAATAAGTGCCGTTATATAAAATTTTGCCGTAATCATCTCGCCCGTTGTAAGAATACTCATTGTTTCCTGCAGATAAATTGTCACAAGTTGTGTGAAAAATTTTGTCGCCGTACTCGGAATAAACATCAATATCCGCTTTACCGTCTTCAGCCATTTCAAAAAATATTCTTGTTTTTTGCCCTTTCTGCGGGTTAAAAGGATTTGGTGCGTTGTAAGCCTTTTTTATTTCACCCAATGTAACAAATTGATATATCGTCGGAGAGATTAACTTTGCCCCATACTGATTTTCAACTTCAACTTTCCAATAATATCTTGCTCTGGACAATAAATTCTTTACCGTATAAGAAGAGACTGTGTCTGCATCATACGATTGCATAGAGCTTTCCGAAGTTCCCAAATAAAGGGTATGCTTTAAAATATCGGTAGAAACACCTTTTTCCACGCTCCAGTTAAAATTTACTATAGCGTTTGAAGTTGCATTATTATCTTGTAAGTTCGGATTTAAATTTTGAAAATTGTGCGGTCTTTCTGTTACAACAAAAATCTTTTTGTTTGCAATAGTGGAATATTCTCCGGGATAATGAGCATTGGTTGCTTTTACATAGTACTCATATGCGCCGTAGTCCATAGTTAAAGATGTTGAAAAAGTATTTCCACCGACGGAAGATAACGTCACTTCTGTAACATCGTCTGAGGTATCCTGTTTTTTATAATACAATTTAGGATATCCTGAAGTTATCGGCACATTGTATTGGTCGTTATACTTTACGGATATATCAACAGCACCTTCACTTTTAATGCTGATGACATCTTTTAGGCTGGCAGAATCAATTAAAGTGTTGTTTGTGTTGGGGATATAATCGAAAATTGAAAAGAAAGATTGTTCCGAAGATGTTTCCTGAGCAGGATCAATGTCTTCATGTTTTATTTCAGGCTCTTCACAGAATCCTATATAAGAATCTGCGTTTATCCAATCAGACTGCATTGCAAACTCTGCAGGAGCCAAACAAATGTCAGCTTCTATGTTGCTGCCTGTCATTTGTGTCGCAAAAACATTTGAACATAAAAAAAGCAACAACGCAAATAAAAAAAATTTTAAACATTTCGTCATAGCATAAAATGAGGAAAATAAAAATCGGGGTGACCGGATTTGAACCAGCGACCTCTCCCACCCGAAGGGAGCGCACTAGCCAACTGTGCTACACCCCGACTAGTCTTCCAATATTTCTAAAACTTCTTCCAACTCTTTTGTTATTTCAAGAACTGTCTTTGAATCAATATCTTGTTCGTTTTGTGCAAATTCGAACAGGTCAACATTTTTCTTTTTTCTTTTGTCAACTTTAAGATATTTTTTTACGCCTTCTATAGTAAATCTTCTTGTATAAAGAAGATCTTTAATCTTCTTTATCAGCTCTACATCCTGAGGAGAATATTTTCTCATTCCGGAATGGCGTTCAGGTTTAATTTGATTAAACTCTTTTTCCCAGTACCTTAGCGTGTATGTCGGAACGCCTGTTCTTTCAGAAACTTCTCTTATACTTAAATATTTTTTATCAGGTTCAAGCATGTATTCCTTCAATTAAAAATTTCTTTCGACTGCTTGAATTTTATTTTCTTTTTAGGTTCTATCAATATTGTTTCGCCGGTCTTTGGGTTTCTGCCTTTTTTTGTCTGTGTAACTAAAAGGTTAAAACTTCCAAATCCGGTAATAACAACTTTTTCGCCGTTAACAAGAGCCTTTAACATCTCTTCAAACAACTTATTCACTACAACTGCAGCATCTTTTTTTGACGACATCAAATTTGATAGTTTGTCTATTATATCATTTTTTGTCATAAAATCAAACCTTTTTTTGCCTACTCCGCTTTCGGTGTTCTCGTCATCAGGTCGTAAACTGCCTGTTTAGCATCTTTATTGTTGAAAAGAACTTCATATACTTGATTTATTATAGGAAGTTCTATATTCATTTTTTTGCCCAAATTGTAAGCACTTATGCATGTGTTAACACCTTCGGCAACCATCTTCAATTCACTTTCTGCTTCTTTTAATGTTTTGCCTTTAGCTAAAAGTTCACCGAGGTTTCTGTTTCTTGAATGTCTGGAAAAACATGTTACCATCAAATCACCTGCACCGGAAAGACCGTAAAAAGTTTCTTTTTTACCGCCCATAGCAACACCCAAATTAACAAGTTCTTTTAGGCCTCTTGAAACAATAGCAGCTTTAGTATTGTCTCCGAAAGATAACCCGTCTATAACTCCGCCCGCAATAGCAAATACATTTTTTAAAGAAGCGCCAAGCTCCACACCGATAATATCATCCTGCGTATATACTCTGAAATAATCATTAATAAAAAGGTCTCTTACTTTTATTGCCAGCTCACTATTTTTTGATGCAGCTGTAACAACTGTAGGAATTTTCTTGGAAACTTCTTCCGCGTGGCTCGGTCCTGACAGAGCAACTACTTTATCTTTTGTTTCGGGGAAAATTTCTTCTATAATCTGAGAAACTCTTAATAACGAGTCAGTTTCTATACCCTTAGTTGCACTGATAACAAGTTTTTCCGCCAAATTTATTCCAATCTTTTTTATAGACATCACTGTCGAACGCAAAAAGTGTGACGGAACCACAAAAAGAACAGCTTCCGTTTCGTTAATTATATTTAAATCGCTTGAAATTACTATGCTTTTGGGAATATCTGCTCCGCCGATAAAAGGGATAACTCTTTCTTTATCCAGTTTTTCGGCAGCTTGTTTGTTTATTTCCCAAAGGTAAACTTGATGTCCGTTATTGGCTAACAAACAGGCAAGGGTTGTCCCCCACGACCCAGCTCCTAAGACACTTATTTTCATATATACCCCTATTGCGACTTATCTTTTGAATTTCTACTGCGTTGCAGCTCGCCTTATGTACCTTGTTCATTGTACACTGCGGCTCGCTGTCGCCTTGCATAAACTCAAAATATTTCGTCGCGTCAAAAATTGCAATTGATATTTTGCAATTTTTGATTTGTATTCGTCGTTTATTGTACATTGATATAAATTTTGCTTCATAAAATTTATATCTTGTTTTCTGTTCCGGCAAAAAGTCTCTTAATGTTTGCGGAATGTTTTATAACAACAATTGCTGCAACTATTATAGAAAAAACTAAAATTTCGTTAGAACATCCGAAAAAACTTAAACTTATAGGCAACATAATTGCCGCACATATAGAAGAAAGTGAAACATATTTTGATATTGATAAAACTACAGCAAAAACTAAAAGACATATTAAAGTCGCTAAAGGGTTTATAGCCAAAAATGCTCCGCATCCTGTAGCAACACCCTTACCGCCTTTAAAGTTTAAAAATATGGTAAACATATGTCCTAAAATAACGGCGAATATTACGGCTATCACAAATAAGTCCGATGAGGGGCTCATTTTTGCAGCGATAAATACAGGAACAAAACCTTTTAATGTATCGCAGAGAAAAGCTAAAAGTCCCAAAGGTTTGCTGACTCTGTAAACATTTGTCGCACCGGGATTTCCGGAACCGACCTTCCTGATATCGATACCTTTAAACACTTTTGCAACAATATACGCAAAAGATATAGAACCGATGATATATGTTAAAATTAAAAATAAAATTTTCATATCACCATACATTCTACATTATTTTTTATAAAAATAAAAGGATTTTTATTAACTGATTTTTGTTAAAACGGAGGAATATATTACAAAACAAAAGTTCTTATATATTTGTAAACTAAAGAGAGTTCTTCGGATTTTAAGTTTTCAAGCATAGAAATAATATCTTTCTTTAAACTTTTATCGTCCTGCAAATGATAAAATTCAAATAAATCTTTCGGTTCAACATCTAAAGCTTTGGCAAGGCTTTCAAGAACTTTTGCTGAGGGAAAACTTTTGCCGCATTCAATTCTGCTTATATGCTTTTGGTCAACATTTACCAAGCCTGATAAATCCCATTGAGTTAAATTTTTCTTTAATCTATATTCTTTAATTTTTGCACCAAATAATTTATTTAAATCTTTTGCCATTTTCTACTCCTTTTGTTTTGAGTATATATAAATAATAGCAATTATTTAAAATAATAAAAATACCTAAATCTAAACTTTATTGACTTTTTTAGGAATTTAAGGTATAATTTCTATAAATAAAGTATATTTTAAGTTTAAAATATATATTAAAATAGTAAAAAAGATAAACGGAGGTTTTATGAAAAAAGGTTTTACTTTAGTAGAGTTGGCAGTTACGCTTGCTGTTATTATAGTTTTAATGTCAGTATCTGTGCCGATTTATAAATCTAATATGTCAAAATATAAAGAAGCAGAGGGTTATGCTCTTTTGGCATCAATTCGTTCTGCACAAGAGCGGTATTATTTAGAATATGGAAATTTTCTTTCAAACAAAGATGGAAGTGCCAAAGATGAAAAAAAGCTTGTCACTGATGAAATAGTATTAAGTATTAATGCAAGAACAAATAAATATTATACAATTTTTTCTATCAATGGATATGATTTAGGTGGTTCAACTTATTGGTATCCAACTGGTGGAGACGCATATAAAATATATTATGCCTTTGGTGCTTGTGCGAAAGGGAACAATGGTGTATTGAGAATGAATTATAATTTAACTTCAGGAGTTACAATTTTTAAATAATTTGAGAAAAACATAGCATTTCTCAAAGTCGGGTGGGGAAAATTTTTCTTCGCCCGATATTTTTATAGATAGCAAAAAGGAAATATGTTTGAGTGCAGCCTGTAGCCGTCTATGAGCGAACAATTTTTGAGACAAAAAAGTGATTAACGGCTAAAGTTTTTTCCCGAAGGGCACGCTTTTTGTTCGACGCTTTCCCGTGTTCCTTAGTCCGTTAGGGAAAGCTAGTTAAGCGTAGGTCTCAAAAATTGGAGCGAATGGCGATTGAGCAAACGAGAACATTGTTTCCTTTTTGCATCGCCAGCACGAAAAAAAGTAAAATTTCTTCAACGAGCAAACGAGAACATTATTTTCCTTTTTGCGTTATAAAGGTACAAGATGGCTATCCCAGCCGCCGAGTTTTGCAGTCTCATACATATATATAGGAGTGTTTTTATCTTTTTTAGCGTTATAAAAATTTACTGACGAAGTTGCTACCATATCAGCTTCCAGCCCGACAACAACAGCCGCCGCCGCCCATCCGATAATCGGAATACCGGACAGTTCACTAGCAAGAGTAATAAGCATTTGACTTTGTATTGCAATGATATATAACGAAGACAAAGAAACAAAATTTACGCCGGTTTTGTCGGTTTCTTGTTCAGGAAACATGGCACCTTTTACATTGTATAATCCTGCTGCAGAAACTGCAATAAGTTGAGGCATTTTTATATTAAAAATTCTTTGAAATAACGGATAATTTTTGTCGGTGTTAAGGTTTTGTATCTCTAACGCAACAAGTTTTTTGTCATAAAAATTTTCGTCTTGAACATACCACGAATATTTGTCTTTTCTGTACTCTTCAGGTTTAACAAAATGTGCGT
>JAFPUA010000226.1 GCA_017413305.1 Candidatus Ruminimicrobiellum caprinum | reverse complement strand
CTCCCGAAGGAGCAAAAGCGGAAGATATAAAATTTTTTAAAAAGATATTAAAAAATGATGTTAGAATAAAAGCTTCCGGAGGAATATCTTCTTATTCTCAAGCGGAAGAGTTGGTGAGAGCCGGAGCTAACAGACTTGGTACATCAAAATCTTTACAAATAGTATCTGTAAAATAAAAAATGAACAAGAATTTATTGAAACACCTTTTATCAATGTTTCTGTTAGGATTTGTTCTTTTTTCTTTGTGGTTATTTGGAGTATATGGCTTTTTGTGTAACTACATAAGAAAAGAAGAGTTCCCTGCAGTAGAAAAATCCAAAGTTTTGTCGGAAGTATCAAAGGGACGCATTTATATTCCCGAAATTAAACCATCCGTTAAAGAATTAGAGGGGAACAAATATATATGCAGAGTAGATGTATTGATAGAAGATAACAGATTGTTAACAAAAGAAAAGACTTCTTTTTTTAATACATTGTTTAAATTTTCATATCCTGCAGTAAACAAAAATGAAGAAATTTTGGGCTATATAGAAATTTGTCCTTCATTTGAAATGTTAGATAAACTTATTTCCGATAAGTTTGTTATATCAGTAATATTTTCTTCCATAATATTATTCTTGTTATTAATGTGTTTAATTTTTTATATTTACATAAAGAGATATATCTTTTCTCCTTTCAATCAGATAAAAGCCATAATAGAAAATTTATCCGGAAGCAGAAAAATTGATTTTAATAAAATAAAGGGTCCCGGAATATGGAAAGATCTTTTTGTCAATTTAAACAGGCTTAATAATAAAGTTTTTGATATAAATACTGTAATGAAACTTTTGTTTTCTGCAACTAATATAAACGGCTCAGAGTTTGAATTAATAAATTCCGTTCAGCAGATATTTGATATTATCAGAAAAAGAATTCCTACTGCAAGAAGTGTGCTTCTGATTCCGGAAAACGGACAGTTGAAAGTTATAGCAAAAAGAGGTTTTTTTAAGAGAGATATTGCTTTTGTTTCCGGAGACAGTAAAAACTATGTTTGGGATTGTTATCAAAATTCTTTGGATAAAATTATCAATGATATATCAGAAGTTGATAAAAGTAAATTAAGTGATTTGTGTGAAGATTCTGAAATGGGTTCGTTTGCGACAGTTGCTTTAATAGACGAAAGTGTCGGAACTTGTGTTGGTGTGTTGGTAATAGTTACGGAAACAAAAGATTCGTTTACTTATGATGCTATAAAAATACTGAAAGTTGTTTCCGGATACATTGTATCTTTGATAAACAAAACTTTTTATCATCAAAAAATTGAAGAAAAAAATGTGCGTCTTGAAGCTGAAGGACAATTTGCAACAAAGGAATTATTCTATAAAAACGAACTTGTCATGAGAAGAATGAAGAATATAAATACCGTTTTTGACATTTTTAGTTTTGTTATGGAAAGAACGGAAATGAATAAAGTTTCTGAAATAAAAGAAATTATCAAGTATATAATAGAAAAATCTAAAGAAAATTTCAGTGTACAATATTCCGGTATTTTTAAGTATAATAAAGAAAAAGATGAGCTTAGTTCTATGTTGACATCTTTTGGTTTAGAGAAAGAAATAACTTTTAAAAATAAAAAAGATTCTCTTTATACCAAAATTTTAAATACTAAAACAAATATGCTTTTTAATACCAGAGCAGAAGCCGATCTTTATAGAAAAACTGATTTTTGTAAATATCTTACTATAGATTCTGCGATATTTTTACCGATAAAAAATAGAAAAGATGATGTAATTGCATTTTTCGGTCTTATAAATAAAACAGACGGGGAGTTTAATGCTATTGATATAAAGTTTTCCGAATATATTGCAGTTATAATTTCAAGTATATTAAAAAATAAAAAATAATTTTCTTTGGGGGAAAAGATGGAAACTGCTGATTTAAAAAAGATATCAGCCAATGTCAGAAAAGATATTCTGAACATGTTATGCAAAGCAGGTTCGGGACATCCGGGCGGAAGTTTATCTGCTGTTGAGCTTTTGGTCGATTTATATTATAATCATATGAATTTTAACGCTAAACTTGTAAATGACAAGAACAGAGATTATTTTGTTTTATCAAAAGGTCATGTTTGTCCTGTTCTTTATGCAATTTTAGCGCAGCTTGGTTGTATTCCTAGAGAAGAACTTGATACATTAAGAAAACTTGGCAGTCGTCTTCAAGGACATCCTGCTTTTGATAAAAAAATTCCGGGAATAGAAATATCAACGGGATCTTTAGGTTATGGTTTGTCAATTGCCGTCGGCATTGCAAAGGGTATAAAAACTTTGAAGCAGAATAATAGGGTTTATGTACTCATGGGTGACGGTGAACAACAGGAAGGATCCATTTGGGAAGCAGTAATGGCTGCACCTCATTTTAAGCTTGATAATTTGTGTGCAATTGTTGATTGTAACGGCCTTCAGATAGACGGAGAAGTAAAAGATGTTTTAAATATTAATCCGATTGCCGATAAATATAGAGCGTTCGGATGGAATGTTATAGAAATAAACGGACATAATCTCGAAGAGATTGATGCTGCATATACTGCCGCTAAGAAAGTTAAGGATATTCCGACGGTAATAGTAGCTAAAACCGTAAAAGGAAAAGGCGTATCTTTTATGGAAAATGTTTGCGGATGGCACGGAAAAGCCCCAAACAAAGAGCAGTTGGAAAAAGCTTTACAGGAAATTGATAACGGTAATTAATAATTTGTAAATTATACTTAATGAGGATAAAAATATGGTTAAGACATTTGGTAGTAAAGCGACTAGGTTTGGCTTTGGTGAAGGTCTGGTCGAACTGGGCAAAAAAGATAACAAAATTTTCGTTTTGGGAGCAGATACGGTTTCGTCCGTTGCAATAAACGAATTTCAAAATAACTTTCCCGATAGATTTGCCAATGTTGGTATCGCAGAAACAAATATGTTAGGTATGGCGGCAGGTCTTGCTGTTGCAGGCTTTACTCCGTTTGTATCTACTTATGGAGTTTTTGCTTCTGGTAGACCTTGGGAACAAATCAGAACAACCATTTGTTATTCGGATTTAAATGTTAAAATAGGCGGTTCTCATTCAGGTTTAATGGTTGGCCCTGACGGGGCAACACATCAAGCTTTGGAAGAGATTGCTATAATGAGATGTCTTCCTAATATGACAGTTCTTGTTCCTTGCGATGTTATAGAGACAAGAAAAGCAACAATAGCTGCTGCATATTATAACGGACCTGTTTATATCAGATACGGCAGAGAAAGTATTCCTGTTATTACTGAAGAAAGTACTCCGTTCGAAATAGGTAAAGCAATAAAAATGAGAGACGGTAAAGATGTTTGTATTGCTGCCTGCGGCTCTATGGTATATGAAGCATTATCTGCGGCAGAAATATTGGAAAAAGAAGGAATTTCTGCAAGAGTACTAAATATTCATACAATAAAACCTATAGATAAAGATGCAATAATTTCTGCAGCTAAAGATTGCGGTGCAATAGTTACTGCAGAAGAACATCAAATTTTTGGTGGCTTTGGTAGTGCAGTTGCGGAAGTTGTTGCACAGAATTGTCCTGTTCCAATGGAATTTGTAGCGGTAAAAGATACTTTTGGAGAATCAGGTTCTCCTGCAGATTTGATGGTAAAATATGGTTTGAAAGATGTTAATATTGTTGCTGCTGTAAAAAAAGTCATTAAAAGGAAATAATGAAAAAAAAACAGAGTAATTTTAATAGTGTTGGATAGTGTCGGAGCGGGAGCTCTTCCCGACGCTGATAAATACGGTGATAAAGGAACAAATACTTTAAAACATATTTTTGAAAATATGGGTAAAGATTTTGTCCTTTCCAATTTAGGCAATCTTGGACTTTATAATATCGTTCCTTCGCCGTTTGGCTATAATTCACAAAATATTGTCGGAAACTATGGTAAAATGGCAACAAAATCTCCTGCAAAAGATACTACTGCAGGGCATTGGGAGTTATCCGGCATAATTCTTGATAAACCTTTTCCTACATATCCAAAAGGATTTCCAAAAGAGTTAATAACAGATTTTGAAAAGCAAATAGGAACAAAAGTTTTAGGTAATTGTGTAGCTTCAGGTACTGAAATTATAAAACAACTTGGAGATGAACACTATAAAACAGGTTATCCTATAGTGTATACCTCTGCAGATTCTGTCTTTCAAATTGCAGCTTCCGAAGATGAAAATGTTTTTGGTTTAGGTAATCTTTATAATGCTTGTACCGTTGCCAGAAAAATGTTTATAGGAGAACATGCGGTAGGCAGGGTTATAGCAAGACCTTTTATAAAAAAATCAGACGGGACATTTCAAAGAACTACTAACAGAAAAGATTATTCTTTAGATCCTTTAGGAGAAACAATTTTAGATAAAATAACAGTATCCGGCGGCAATGTTACCGCAATAGGGAAAATTAAAGATATTTTTAATAACAGAGGTGTTTCAACAGCTTATCATACAACAGGAAATATTGACGGAATACAAAAAACTATTGAATGTATTGCGGATAAGTCCTATAATAATAAGAAACAACTGATATTCACAAATTTAGTTGATTTTGATATGTTGTGGGGGCACAGAAGAAATGTTGCAGCATATGCAAAAGGATTAAAGTATTTTGATGACAAATTGCCGGAAATAATTTCTGTTATGACAGAAACAGATTTACTTATTATAACTGCCGATCACGGATGTGACCCAACATATACCAAACATACAGATCACACAAGAGAATATGTTCCTGTAATAGTATACGGGAAAAATATAAAACAGAATATTGATTTGGGTATTAGAAATTCTTTATCTGATGTTGCACAAACAATTGCTGATATATTTGAACTTGAACCAATGAAAAATGGTACCAGTTTTAAAGAAAAAATATGCTGAAAAAAATAGAAGAATCAAAAGATTATATCCTTAGTAAAATAAAATCCTCGCCGAAAACTGCGTTGATTGCAGGTTCCGGCTTGGGCAATATAAAAGATTCAATAGAAGATCAGATTGTTATTCCATATTCAGAAATTCCCAACTTTAAAACATCAACGGTCCAAGGACACAAAGGAGAACTTATCATAGGTAAGTTAAACGGTGTTGATATTTTCTTCTTTAATGGAAGAATTCATTATTACGAGGGATATACAATGCAGGAAATATCTTTTCCTGTTCGTGTATTAAAAAGTTTAGGAATTGAAAATTTAATTATCACTTGTGCCGTAGGCGCAATAAATAAAGATTATAATCCAGGTGATATTGTTGTAATAAAAGATCATATAAATTTTATGGGAGATAATCCTCTAATAGGAACGCATTATAACGATTTTGGTGAAAGGTTTCCCGATATGAGTAATATTTATTATAAAGCCTTTAGAGATAAAATAAAAAAAATTGCAGAGCAAGAAAATATAGAAGTGCAGGAAGGGACTTATTTCGCCGTAAGCGGACCATCTTATGAAACACCTGCAGAAGTTTCGGCATTCGGTAAACTTGGCGGTGATGTAGTTGGAATGTCTTTGATTCCTGAATCTATTCCGGCTTGTCAAACGGGAATAAAAGTTGCTGCAATAACATATATTTCTAATAAAGCAAGCGGTTTGTCTAAAGAGAAATTATCACACGAAGAAGTACTTGCTATCGGGGAAAATGCTTCTATAAAAATGGGAACAATAATAAAGCAATTTGTTTTACAAATATAATAAAAGGAGAACTAATTATATGATAAAAAAAATATCAGCTTTTACATTAGTAGAATTAATAACGGCCGTAGCTCTAATAATAGTTTTATCCGTTATTTCCGTTCCTATATATAAAAATAATACTCAGCAGGCTAAAGAATCTGAAGCATATTCATTACTCTCAAGTATTCGTACTGCTCAATATGCATATTATAGAGAATACGGATATTTTTTGAAGGCGAATACTTCTGTAAATTCCAACCCTGCACTTGGTGTTGATGCAAGAGGATATAAATATTATACTTCATTCAAAGGCGGA
This sequence comes from Candidatus Ruminimicrobiellum caprinum, assembly GCA_017413305.1. Taxonomy (GTDB): domain Bacteria; phylum Elusimicrobiota; class Endomicrobiia; order Endomicrobiales; family Endomicrobiaceae; genus Ruminimicrobiellum; species Ruminimicrobiellum caprinum. The sequence goes on along the minus strand of JAFPUA010000226.1, from coordinate 3,300 downwards.
GATTATGATACTGCTGCAAGAGGAAAGTATTATTTCTGTGCACAGGCTATTAGCTCGGAAGGTTCTTTTTATCTGCAATACAATGTTACTAAAGGGCATAAAATTGTACAATCTATTGACGAAAGTTGGAAATAAAAATGCGTGCTTATGATATTATCTTCAATAAAAGAAACGGCAAAAAACTCTCTCAACAAGAGATATCTTTTATTGTTAATGGTTATAATAATGGCGAAATAGCAGACTATCAAATGTCTGCTTTTTTGATGGCTGTATATTTTCAATCTTTAGATGATGAAGAAACATTTTCTCTTACAAAATCTATGGCAGAAAGCGGCGAAAGCCTCGACTTAAGTTTCCTTGACGGACCGACAGCTGATAAGCATTCTACAGGAGGAGTTGGAGACGGAACATCTTTATTGATAGCACCTATACTTGCAGCCTGTGGTGTGTATGTGCCTATGATGTCCGGAAGAGCTTTAGGACATACGGGAGGAACTTTAGATAAATTAGAATCTATTCCAGGGTTTAATGTTAACCTTGATAAAGAAGAATTTATAAAAGTTTTAAAAGAAAATAAGTTTGCGATGATAGGACAAACTAAAGAAGTTGCTCCTGTTGATAAAAAAATGTATGCATTAAGGGATGTTACTGCAACAGTAGAATCAATTCCTTTAATATGTTCCAGCATAATGTCTAAAAAAATTGCGGAAGGTGCAGCAAATATTTTATTGGATGTTAAGACAGGTAAAGCAGCTTTTATACAGAAATATGAAGAGTCAAAACTTTTGGCGGAAAAAATGGTTCAAGTCGGTAAAATGTTCGGTAGAAATATGACTGCCGTTATTACCGACATGAATGAACCTTTGGGAAATGCTGCAGGAAACAGTTTGGAAATTATACAGACGATAGAAGTATTAAAAAATAAATTAAGAAATGATTTCTCAGAGTTAAGTATTGAGTTGGCTGCTTATACTCTGCTTCAAACAAAAATATCAAATACTTTGGAAAAAGCAAGAAGTCTTGCCGAAGAGCAAATATCTTCGGGCAAAGCTCTTGAAAAGTTTATCAAAATGATAGAACTTCAAAATGGTGATACAAAAGTTATTGACGATTATTCTGTATTCGGTAAAGCTGAAAATATTTACGAAGTTAAAGCAATAAAAAACGGATATTTAAAATATGTTGATACAAGAAATATAGGAGTTACATCTTGTTTGCTCGGAGCAGGCAGACTGAAAACTGAAGACAAAATAGATCCTGTCAGCGGAATAATTTTTAATAAGAAAACAGGCGATAAAATAAACAAAGGAGATATATTATTCGAACTCCATTATAACAAAGCTGATATTGACGGTATTTTAAAAATTTTAAAAAAATCATATGATATAATAGAGCATAAACCTGATGTACAAAAAAGGGTTTTGGAAACGATATAAAAATATTGATAGATTGCTACAAATGTGGTATAATTCCAATTATAGTTTTAGAAAATGAAAAAGGAGAATTAAATGAAAAAAATTTTAGCATTAGTATTGATGTTTGCAGTACTTGCTTTGCCTGTCACTCCGGCAATTGCAAAGGATCTCGATGACGATGAAATAGAAATAGGTAGGAACTCTATTTATGTAAAAGCCGGATATGCTTTCAGTCAAGGTGCTGCAGCCGGAATTAACAAAAGAAGAGTAGATCATTTCGATCTAGAAAACAATTATGTTCTCAGTATAGGGTATCTGTATTACAACAATTATGACTCTTCCGGTATAGGTTTTGCTTTCGACTATATACCTGCAACAGAAGTAAAAAAGAGTAATGGAGATGTTAAAGTCGGTTTCTACAATATATATGGTACAATTAACCCAACCTTGAAAGATAATATAGCCAATACTTTTAGTTTATACCTTCCTATACATATAGGTTTGTCTATTCCGTATAAAGATGTAAAAGATACAATTACAGACGATATCAGCTTTGGAGACATGGGTTTTTATTGCGGTATAGGTTTAGGTACCACAATAAAGAAAAGTTTCATTATTGAGTTAATGTACACTTTCTCTGGAGCATTTATTAATAAAGATAAGAGCAGTAACAAAGATGATACTTCGTTCTTTGGAACAAATTATGGAGGAGTCAGACTCAATGTAGGTTATCAGTTCCATTTTGGAAAAAAAGTTTCAAATAAAGGCAGATTTGAAGGAAAAGAATAAAGACGGCAAATTATAATTTATAATTGTTAGGGCGGAAAATATTATGAATTTAAGAAATCTAAAAATTTTTATTGCAGTATCTTTGTTCTTTGTTTTTTATGTAACAACCTTTGCCCAAACCTCTCAAGGTACGCCAAATCTTCCTCAAGGGGGACCTGATAAACAAACTTTGGATGAGATAGATGCGTTGTTTGGCGAGCCAACAGAGGCAGACAAAATCAAGGCCGAACAACAAGCAAAAGCTAAAGAATTCAATATGTTGAAAAAGGATGAACAATATTGGAAATCCGGTGACTTTGAAATAAAAGAAGGTAATTTAAAATTTCGTGGCGGAAAAGCCTACGGCCTTTTTAATAACGCAACTAAAAAATGGATAAATCCTCTAAGCGCGGAAAAAGGTAAATCTGACGGAAGAATTGCCATTTTTAGAAAAGTTCTGGAAAGTGATGACTACTGGATAAGAAAGAGCGGGAATATTCGTATACTAGAGTCCAAAGACAAAAAATATAATGTGCCGGTTGTATGGATCTACTATTATAGACAATATGATGCAAAAGAAAGCTACTGGAACTTGATAAAAAAGACACATCGTTTTTATGCAATTGAAAACGGCGAACTGAAATATTTGGAACCTGTAGGTTGTCAGGATACATTTTTGATAAATTCCAATGGAAAAGTTGGCATGATTAAAGCCGTGTTGGATGAAAAAGATAAAGACAAAGGTTATAAATATGATTATTGTGCTACTGAAACACTTTTTCCGACAAACTTCGATTCCATTGAAGCCGTTTCTGATGAGATGGATGCGTCTGTTGAGATTTCTCCAAACGAGAAAAGATCTTTGGGTAACATTATAAAATGTCGTCCTTTATATGTTGCAAAAAAAGACAATGAAATATCTTTTTTTACATATACGGGAAAGAGTGTATCTAACAATATTACTAAATACGATTCCGCAACAGAATTAGTAGAACTTGCAGACAACTTTATATTTGTAAAGAAAAAAGATAAATACGGAGCTATATTCGAAGACGGAGAAGTTCTGATACCTATTGTTTATAACAGTGTCGATTCTTTTTATCACAACATAATAGAT
>JAFPUA010000225.1 GCA_017413305.1 Candidatus Ruminimicrobiellum caprinum | reverse complement strand
TGCAAGAGAAAACGGCAAAGTAGCCATACTTTCAAACGGGGAATGGGTACAGGGAGAACTGGAAGTTCCTTACTATGTTGCGGAGTCGGATGTAGAGGATATAAACGGCTATTTAACACAGAAAGTGTCGGAACGGAAGTTCATACTGAAAGAGGGGACTGTTGCTTTGGCAAACGGAGCCGGCGGACGAATTCTGGTGTATGATAACATTTCTCCGGAAATAATTTCCGATTTACAAAATGCAATAGATAACATTGACATTCAATACATAATAGATTGTTTGGAAAAATATCAGAAAGATTCCAATATAAGACAGATTGTAGAATATATCTTTTTGCAGGTTGTAACCGATAAAACTAAAGCTCCAATAACAAAAATTCTGTTAGCATATGGTAATGATACTCAGATAGGGACGAAAGTTGCCGAACTGAGTAGAGTATACATAAATGAGAAGATAGAAGTATTAAACAGTTATTTGGAAAACGAACGCAAAATAAAAGATGCCGCTATACGATACAGTGTGATAAATTTTATAGAGAAGGAACTGGATGTTTTGGCATATTTTTATATCGACTATGAACAGGCACATGATGATATACAAAATCTTATTAATAAAGTGATGAAAGATAACAATATTACAATATCTGCAATAAATAAAAAAGTAACCGGAGTAATAAAAAGATTAAATGAAATTTTGTCCGAGGACGATGTTTCCCGATATGATAAAGAAGAACTTATTAAAATATGTCAAACTGCAAAGGTATGGAATTTTTATGGCAATGCCTATTTAAGAAAGTTAGTTTTGAAAGCAGATGAGATTTCAGATAAACATGACGGAACAGACTATTCTACGGAAATAAATAAGTTTGCCGATATATCAGCAAAAGATTTATCTAAGTACGGAAGCAAAACTACTGAACTTGCAAATATAGTAAGGTTGTTTATCAAGAAGGATATAAGAACGGCAAAAGTTCCTGACGGTATAGGTGTCAGTAAAGATGTCTTAAGAATATTTTTTGAACATGCCGATAAGAAAGATGAATATTTACGCTTAGCTGCGGATTTTGAGCAGGCTATAAAAAATAAGGATAAAAAACAAGCTCTGCGTATAGGTAGTCAAATATCTCGCATGATAGCTGATAGCGATGACGGACAATTAAAACAGTATCTTGAAAAAGAACTGAAACAAGGTACAAAGTACACCGTGCGCTCTTCCGGTATAGGAGAAGACGGACAGAATCATGCTTTTGCCGGCATGGCAGAAACCAAACTAAATGTAGACAGTAACAATGTCTATGAATGCGTAAAACTTTGTTGGCAATCTTTCTATAGCCCGGTATGTATAGAAGATATGTTAAAAGAAAATGTTGTTGTTTTGCCTGCAATATTGATACAGGAAATGGTATCCGATGTTAAAAAAGCAGGTGTAATATTTAGCAGAGATAACGGCGGGGATTTAACTATAGAAGCCGTATTGGGCTTGGGAGAAGGTTTAGTTTCCGGAAGAATTACTCCTGACCATATATCGGTGAAGGCTTCCGACGGAACCATTAGATATCGCAGAGCTTTAAACGGCATGATAAAAGTGGAAGAGAATGTGTCCGGCGGGACAAAAGTTTCTAAACTTACAAGAGATGAAAAAATAGAAAGAATTTTAGATGAACAGACCATAAAAACGCTTAATAAAATAGCATATGTATTGGAAGAAGATTCAGGATATCCGATAGATATAGAATTTGCGATAGATGATTCCGGGCAGATTTTTGTTTTACAACGCCGTGCAATAACTTCGCTTGATATGAAAATAGGCGAACAGTTGCCTGAAGTATCTCCTAAAATAGAACAGAGTATAGTTGTCAATGCGGTAGAAGCTCTTTCTTTGCTTGATCAAATTGTAGATGAAGCTGAACAAGTATTCAAAAATTTATTTAATTTACCTGAAGATATTGATGAAAGATATAGTGCTGTTGTTGAGCAGATATATACAATAGTTAATTTGATAAAAAAATATAACAGAGCCGGTTATAGTTTGCAGTATCCTCTTAGGGACGACACTTACGGAGAAGTTTCCGCAATTCAGACAAAATTAAAAGATTTTTGCGACAGGAACGGCTTGAACAATTTCGGAAGTTTTATGATTTCCGATTTTATGATTTGTGTATTGGCCGGTTTTGTTCAAATAAAAAATATAAGTTCCGACAATTTATTTTTCTACACAATAATTGATACGCTTTTTAGTGATTATAAAGGTGAAGCCAGAAAAGATATAAATATTATAAATGATGTTTCAATGTT
>JAFPUA010000224.1 GCA_017413305.1 Candidatus Ruminimicrobiellum caprinum | reverse complement strand
TCTATGGTGCTTCTGTAAACCTGTTTTGTTTCTTCATTTACATTTGCATAGTTTGCAAATTCGTTAATCCAACTAAGGAAAGAAGCTTTTTCTTCTTCAGTTAAGTTATCTACTGATGTTTCTTTAAATACAGATTTTAATCCGGCTTTTTTATGTATTTCTGAAAGCATAGAATCAAAGTCTTTTCCATTTATTGCTGCAATTAAAAATGGTAATACCGTTGCAAGTCCGCCATCTTTATCATATAAGCCTAAAGATAAGCCACCGGAACTTTCAAGGCTCATAATAACCCTTTTTCCCTCAGATTCCAATTGTTTTTGTCTTCCGGATAAATTTTTCCATCCGACAGGATAACTTTCTACGGCAAAAGGAATAAATGTACCTTTGTTGTAAGCATTTACATAATTTGTCCTCTCGTCCGTACGAAGATTAACATTATCTTTTCCGAAAGCTATTTCCATAAACAAACGAGAATAATATTGTGCAAGCAGTTCTATTTCTGCGCTTGTTACATGAGATTTTAAGATTGTTCCCTGATAACTTTTTATTTTTTCAATAGTTAATGTACCCGCTTGCAAATCAAGTTTCATTTGGTTTAATATGTTTTGTAATGAATTGTCTAAAACGATAAGTCCAATTTCATTAGGTGTAATATATTCTCCATTTTGAGTAGAAACAAAGAATCTATCTCCATCAGGATCAGATGCGGTTCCGAAAACAGTTTTTCCTTTTATTTTTGTATTTCGAACTTTATCTATTAAGCGTTTCATGTTTTGTTTATTAGGCTCAGGTTGCTTGCCTTCAAAAGAAACATCTCTTCTATCAGTACCTCTAATAATTTCATAAGAAAAACCATAATAGCGGAAAAGAGCTTCCATTTCAGGAACTAAAACGCTATGATTTCCGTCAATAATTAAATGAAATTTTGGAGAATTATATATTCTAAGATTATACAATAAGTTTTCATCAATTCCCAAAGTTTTTGCAAAAGTTTCTATTAAATAATTAATGTGTGCATTTGCGATGCCGTCAACTAATATTGTATTTTACTTTTTACTTACATGAACGGCAGTTTATCCTCTTTGTAACTTTTCCTGTATGTTTTTTATTTCTGCACTTATTTTTTCTGTTTCTTCTTTGGACAACATTGCCCCATCGATTCCATTGGGTTTTAGTCCGTTAAAATCTCCTGGATTGTGGCTTGCTGTGATATTATCGGAGCCTGTTATAATTGTTCCGGGCTCAAGACCATATTTTTCTGCATTGCCGTCATTTAAATCTTTTAGGAAGTAAGATATTGCCGGTGTAGATAATGTTCCTAATGGGTTGTCAACGCTATAACATTGTATGCCGTTTGCGGTGAAAATTCTTTCTTCCACAATAGAAAACCATTTTCCTAAGAAACGTGAATCATTTGCAATAAAGAACTTTTTCTGAATATCAGATTTCTCTCTTATTAAATTTTTACCATTAACTAAACGATAGCTCGATTTTGCAGCTTCTCTTATAATGTTTGCTCGGGCTTGTGCTATTAATGCTACGGTATCGAAGTCAAAAATTCCCATTTTTTCTCTAACACCTGCAGTTCTAAAATTAATTGTCTTATTTTTTATTGTTGCAGGAATTTTCCCTTTTAAATATACTGCAAGCTGGCTCAACAAAGCTTTTATTTCGTCTTCAGTTAAAATTTTATTTTGTAACATATCTACAATATCTTCTTCTGTTTGTTTTAACAGTTCTGAGTAAGGGTTAACATAATCAGATGCAAAACTGTTTATTATCGCCATCCCTTCTTGAGAATTATTTATTGTGTTAACGGTTAATCCAAATTCTGTCTTATAAAAAGGAATCAATTGTTTTTTGCTGTTTTCTAAATATATATTGTATCTGGTTTCCATACTTTCCCTAGTATCATCGGGCCTTTGAATAACTTTAACATACTTTCCTTCTTCGTTATAACATTTAGTACAATAATATTCCCCGTTTTTTTCAAGAGGAGCATATTCTGTATTGTTAATATTATAAGAACTATTGCAGTCAGGACAAGATCTTCTGCCGGTAACTCTGGCTAAAACTTCTTCGAAAGGAACATCTATGTCTATTATTATGACATCATCAAGTTTACCCATTTCTTTGATTTTTTTAAAAAACATTTCAGCCTGTTCCATTTGTCTGGGAAATCCGTCAAAAATAAAGGTATCTGTTTGGTTGCTGGTAAGAACATCAGTTGCAATTTCAATAGTTAATTTTGGATCAACTAATTTTCCATTTGCTAACAGTTCTTTTATATCCGGGCGGTCAGTTTCCGCTCTTTTCCTCAATGCTGCTCCCATCGAGAAAGGTCTAACATTATTATATTCTTTTTCAATTTGAGAGGCTAAAGTTCCTTTTCCAGATGCAGGACCTCCCATAAGGAAAATATATTTTGGTCTTGCAAAAGATTTCTTTTCAGCTGTTTGTTGTTTTCCTGTTAATATACCTTGCTGTTGCACAATTTGTTTTATAGGAGCGATTAAATCTTTAGCAATTTCTCTTGTGCTCTTCTTCTTTTGCAAAACATCAGCTTTACGTGCTTCAAGAATATTTAATTTCCAGTTCCATTTAGGGGCTCTGTATTTGTCAAGATTTTTATACAAAGATTTTAAAAAACCTTTTAATTTTTTATCTTTTTTTGATAATTTTTTTTGTATAGTTTTTATATCTTCTAATATATCTTTAACGGAAATATTATACTGTCCATTTGCTCCTTCGTAAGGTATATCAGTCAAGAACTCTACAATAGAATTTATATTATTTTTAAATACTTGAGGATTGTTTATTTTTTCAGTATCTGTTCCATATCTGCCAACTCTTGATGAACCTTTAAAAGTGTTACCGGTTAACATATCAAGGATTGTTAATGGCTCATCCGAATTTGCTATTGATTTTCTATAAAAGTTGGAAAATTCTTCTTTATCAAAAGTATTTAATATAATGTCGTTAAATATGGGTGTAAGAATATCTCTATCCTCATTTAAGGTATCTAAGTTTTGATAAGTTATATCATTTGGGAACATTTTTATAAGTTCACCGATATCTAATTCAAGCTCTTTTTTTGCACTTGATTTTTGAATATCTTTATATTG
>JAFPUA010000223.1 GCA_017413305.1 Candidatus Ruminimicrobiellum caprinum | reverse complement strand
TTTAATTTTAAAAATTTCTTTTCCATTTCTAAAATTTTATTCTTTAAATTTAAATTTTCTTTTTCTAGCTGGAGAATTTTATTTTTTAATTTCAATATTTCAATATTTTTTTTATCTTCACCAAATTCAACAAAATAGCTTAAAGGAACATTTAATGCTTCTGCAATTTTTTTAAGAGAATTTAAAGAAGGATTTCTTCCTCCCGTTAACCATCTGCTTATCATCTGCTGTTTAGTACCAATTTTTTTTGCCAGTTCTTCTTGAGAAAGATTTTGTTCAAACAATATTTTACTGAGTTTATTACAAATCGTACTTTTAGCTTTCTTCATAAAACTCCTTAAAAATCTTGACATTACATCTTTTTTGATATATAATACATCCAAAAGGATGTAAAACATACCGACCTTAAATAATAAATGCCGAGCAAGCTGCTAAACATAGCAAACAGCTTGGACATTAAAATATAACATAGCAATACTTTGATGACAAAATAAATATAAACAGCAATTATTTTATTTCTCGGCTTATTATAGCAAATTTAAATTTTAAATAAAAGGAGAAAATTTATGAAAATAAAAGGTTTTACATTAATGGAGTTGGTTATAGTCATTTCTTTAATTCTAATTTTATCTGTAATATCTGTTCCCATATATAAAAATTATTCAATAAAAGCAAAATTTGCTGAGGGTTACGCATTATTAGGAAGAATTGCTTCAGCACAGGAAGCCTATTTTACAAAATACGGAAATTTTATCACTTCCGGAAGAGGGATGTATGCCAATAATGTTGTTACTCACAATGATGATGTGTTAAATATTAATGCCCAACAAAATCAATATTTTACTTTATTCGATGTGGGTACTGGTGGATTGGGAGGCTGGAATAAACGTTATTATGCTTTTACTGCTATAGTAAAATCAAACTTAGGAAATTTATCAATGATATACGACTTTACTGATGGTGTTACAATTATATAAAAAATAAAACATTTTAGGAGATAAACCATATGCCTAAACAAAAAATAAAAGCATTTACCTTAGTAGAATTAATTTTAGTTATTACACTTGTCATGTTGTTATCTGCAATATCTGTACCTATTTATAAAAATTATAGTGAAGATGCTGCATTATCAGAAGGATACGCTTTATTAGGAAGACTTCGGTCAGCACAAGAAGCTTATTTTGCGGAACATGGATGGTTTTTAGCAAACACTTCAAGCAGTATGCAAACTTGGGACGCATACACCTTTTATGAGAAAGTTTTAGATATTAATGCTCGAACAAATAAGTATTTTACAGCATTTAGTGTTTGTTGTCATGTAAATACCCCTTATCCAGAAGTACAATGCGCAAACATGCAGAGATATAAATATGCACCGGTTGTAATAGGAAAGGTGAATGGCAGTGAGATAAAATTGGCTTTTGTTTACAATTTAACGACCACTGGCACAAAATATTACAGATGGTAAAATAAGAAATTAGAATTAATTATATAATAAACAACTCAAAAGAAATGAATTTGTCATAGAATATCGAGACACAGAAAAAATTAGTATTTAGAAATTTCATAATATAATTGCAATTTCTAGAAAGTTAGAAAAATTTTAGACAAAACGAAAAAAAATCAAACCGCAGTGTACAATGAACAATATACATAAGGTTTGATTTTTCAAAATTGTAGCCAAACTATTTCGGACATAACAAATTAACTAAAAAATTTTTTAAAAAAGCTATCTTCCTTAAGTACCGCATCTTTCGGCACTTCTCCCATAGTTTTTGAAAACTCAAAAAGTGCTTTTTTCTGTTCGGAATTTAAAGATTTTGGAACATTAACATTCACTTTAACATACAAATCACCTTTTGCTCTTCTACCAAGTATAGGAAACCCTTGTTCTCTTACACGCAGAATAGTTCCGGGCTGTGTTCCCGGAGCAATTTTTACTTTTACATGACCATCTAAGACAGGAACATCATATTCCATACCAAGCGTAGCTTGGGCAAATGTAAGTTTTATTTCCGTATGCAAATCGTCGCCTTCTCTTGTAAAACCTGCTTGTTTCTTTAAGTGAATAACTACATACAAATCTCCGGACTGTGCACCCTGCGGGCCGGCATCACCGGCACCTGAAACTCTTAATGTGCTGCCGTCGTTAACACCCTGCGGTATTCTTACTTTTATCGTTTTATTTGTTCTTACCGTTCCTGTTCCTCTACATGTAGGGCAAGGACTTTCTATAATTTGCCCTTCACCATGACAACGAGGACACGTTTGTGCAAAAGAAAAGAAACCTTGGCTTACGCGAACCTGTCCCGTACCTCTACAGCTCGGACAAGTTTTTGCGGAAGTTCCTGATTTTGCTCCAGTTCCGTGACAAGTGGAACAAGTATCTCTTCTTGTAACATCTATTGAAACTTCTTTGCCCGTCATTGCATCAAGCATAGAAATTTCTAAATCATATCTTAAATCTGCACCTTTTCTGTACTGCCTGCGACCACCAGACGACCTGCCAGCTCTACCACCACCGAAGATATCACCGAAAATATCGCCCATATTGCTGAAAATATCGCCCATATCACCGAAACCACCTGCTCCTGCACCACCCATACCGTTCATACCTTCATGTCCGAAAGCATCGTACTGCTGTTTTTTCTGCGGGTTAGACAGCACATCGTAAGCCTCGTTTATTTCTTTAAATTTTTCTTCGGCTTCTTTGTTGCCCGGGTTTCTGTCCGGATGATATTTTATAGCTAAATGTCTGTAAGCTTTTTTTATTTCTTCTTCGGATGCACCTTTCTGTACACCTAAAACTTCATAAAAATCTTTTTTCATCTTTATTTCCTTTACTGC
>JAFPUA010000222.1 GCA_017413305.1 Candidatus Ruminimicrobiellum caprinum | reverse complement strand
GTGCTTCTTTAGCGGCATTACCGTGAGCAGAATTTATAAGATTAAGTCCTTCTATCATCTCATATAAAATCTTTATTATATCCGAAAAATCTTTGTCGGAATTTTTAGATGATGACAAGCCGTCGAGCAAAGATAATATGATGGAATTGTTGTCAAGTATTGTCCTTAATGTATTAAATTTAGCTGTTATCACGGAAACATCTTCATTTTTAGTTTCTACACTTCCTTGAGTAGAATAAATAACCGGAGCCTCATTTACAACATTTTGTATTCGCCCTAAAGTATCCTTAGGCAAATATCTAAGCAAATCGGTAAATCTGTACTGTCCTCTTAAACTTTCGCCGTCTCTTCTTGAGAATCTTCCCGCTTCAAGTATGATGTATGAAGAGGAAACGGGTTTTAAATAAAGGGGTACTTTATTTATGCGACACAATTCATTAATTTTATCTATATTAAAAAGATTTTTATCCTGATAATATATGTATAACTCTGTTGATGCCATACGAGCAAGAGTAGAAGCAACATTGTATTTTAATTCTTTACTTATACTGTTGTCTTCGCAAAGAGTCAATAAATTCTTTATTATGGCTAATGACAATTCTCGTCCGTTTTCTCCCGTATCAATCAAATTATTACAAAACATTGACAGATCAATACTTTCACAGTCTTGTGCAAATATTTTAGCAAGTTGATGGATATCGGATATATCAGTATCTCTTTTGGGAATAGGTACAATAATATTCTTGTCCGGTGCCTTTTTAACGAATTTCATGTATAAATTTAGAGTTTTGGCATTAAGTCCGGGACCAAATATAGAATTATTATCGTCGTAATAACTTACTTTTGCCGATGTCCGCGCAGGTTTTTCCGCAAACAGATAAGAGAACGGTATTTTGCTGTAGGAAATTTTTGAAGATATTCTATTAAATGCCGTATAAAATGTTTGTTCTCTTAATTTATATTCATCGGAAGATTTGCTTAAACCGCCTTGTGATATAGGAGAATAAATACAAACAAACACTGCATTTAATATACCGTCCAACAGTTCTGTACCTAAAGTTCTGATATTTTCATTATCTGATTTATAAAAACGAGCAACTATATCAACTAAACCATCAAGAAGTTTGTAGAAATTTTTATTATCGTTTGAAACAATATAAGAATTTTGTAATGCTTGTATAAATGAAGACACCATTCTTGTCGCAGCTCTGCCGTTGCTTTTCTTTTTTACATTTGCAAAGTCTGCAAAAAACGGAATATATAGTATCATGAGGTCAGTTTGATGTTCGTTACGCGATATAACTGACATAAGATCTTCAAGCAATCTTTCCAAAAGAACACTGTTAATATCATTAATATTCTCGGCAAGTTCTTCAAGTTCTGCCAAAGTTTCGGAAACTTGTTCTCTATCTTTCGTATCGGTTATAAGATATAAAGCTTTTTCTCTGAAATTTTTAACATTATTTAAAATGCTTAAAGATAATTCTTTATCAATTTCTCCGTCTTCGGAAATTGTAAAATAATATTGTTTTAAAGCATCGTAATCTTTTAAATTACTTTCTATTTTATAAGGGATATCTTCATCTTTAGAAATTATTCCTTCTTTTAACATTTTCCTTACGGCATACGGAATAAAATTCGAATTAAGCTTATATGTT
>JAFPUA010000221.1 GCA_017413305.1 Candidatus Ruminimicrobiellum caprinum | reverse complement strand
CCTGAATCATTAAGAACAAAACCTGTCTTACCTGCTTCATACCATGTAGTACTATTCGTTGTTAAATCATGAATAGAAGCAATAGAACCTGTAGAAGAATAAGAATAAGTTGTTACTATATTACCATTGGTATCAGTTGCAAAACTCTGTCTTCCATATTCATCCATATGAACTTCTGTAAATGTTACATAATATGTAACATCGTCTACTTTTTCGTCATTATTTCCTGAACCAGCATCAGAATGACCCACATTATTATCATCGGTCTTGTACGTTTTTTGAGAAATGGATTCCAACATACCAGCGGCATTATAATTGTATATCGCTATAGGAGTATAATCTGTCTGCCCATAGTCATAGCCCAAAGTATCCATCTGTTTACCGTTTGTCATTAATGTTACACTTGCACCACCTGTTGCGGTAAAATTGATGGAAATAGAATGATTAACTCCTTTTGCAAGAGTGCTTTCCGCTGTTGAAAGCCATCCTACTTTTTGAGTATCTCCATCTTTATCTACTATTATATTACCATCAGCATCTTTTTTTTGTGCAGCATGCGTTAACATACTATCACTAACACCAAGTTTTTTACAAAAAGCTTCAAGACCACCAGCGGCCTCCACATTTTCCCAATCAGAACCGCTTATTGTAACACCTGTTATTGTAAAATACCCAAAACCTTTATTACCGGTAGCCTCATTGTATGACATGGATAAAAATGCTGCACCTGCGCTATAGATGGTAAGATTTCTATCTGCATCCATTGCAGAAAGAACTATACCTGATGCATAATTAAATACAGCACATATACTGTTAGTTGCTGATTTTGCACCTTCAGCAACAAAATCATCATCATTCATATCTTTGTTAGAACTTTGGTTACCCGTCCCATACTGATTATAAACACTAGACATTTTTATCTTTACACCACCGGTTGTGCTACCGGCATGATCGTATGCCCAACTACTTGTACCAAGACTAAATGTGAATACTGCTGCCAAGACTAAACTTAAAAGTTTTCTGTTCATGGCACACCTCCTCCTTAAATTTTTTTGTTTTTTACTTCTTTTTTTTCACTTCCTACTTTTAAAAATCCGCTTTTTTCTCTCCTTTTTATTAAATTTTATAACTCCTATATTAGGAGTGCACTGTTGTTTTAACTAAAACTTTTCTTGCAAAGATTTTTGTTATTTAGTAAAATTTTGCTCAAGATTTAATAAATTTTTTGGAGGAAATAAAATGTTAAACGAAAAAGTTGCTAAACTTATTAACGAACAGGTTAATAAAGAATTTTATTCTGCATATTTGTATCTTTCTTTTGCAGATTACTATGAAGATGAAGGATTAGACGGTTTTGCCAATTGGTATGTTATTCAGGCACAGGAAGAAATGGACCATGCAATGATGATGAGAAGATATCTTCTTGATAATGGAGTATCCGTAAAGCTTGATGCTATTGAAAAACCTAACAAAGTTTTTAAAAATATTGCAGAACCTCTGGATGCAGGTTTTGAGCATGAACAGTATGTTACATCGTTGATAAACAACATTTATTCTGCTGCTTTTGATATAAAAGATTTCAAAACTATGCAGTTTTTAGATTGGTTTATAAAAGAACAGACTGAAGAAGAAAAAAATGCCGGTGATTTAGTAAAGAAAATGAAAATGTTCGCTGTTGATACAAAAACTATTTATATGCTTAATTCCGAACTTGCAGCAAGAGTTTATACACCATCTGCAACCGGTCCTGCAAAATAATTAATTAAGGGTAACAAACAAATTAATAACATCAAATAAGCTCTGTAGGTATTCCCTACGGAGCTTATTTTACATTTCACAAAATTTTCACAAAAAGTCCTTGAAATTTTTTAATCGGTAGGTTATAATACTATTGCGGTCGAAAGAGATCTTTGATAACAAAAAAATATATTTCTCGACGGAGAAAAGATTTGTTGTTAAAGATTGAAATAGTGCACTCCTAATATAGGAGTCGCAATACGACAATTTATAATTTACAATTTAAAATTTATAATTGTCGAAAAAGGAGGAAGAGAGGACAATTATAAGTTAGTAAAGAAGGGCAGAAAGAAGTAAAAAATAAAAAAACAAAAAAATTTAAGGAGGAGGTGTGCCATGAACAGAAAACTTTTAAGTTTAGTCTTGGCAGCAGTATTCACAGTAAGTCTTGGAGTAGGTTCAGCTTTAGCAAGAGTTGATTTAGGAAATGCAGGTGATGTTTTAAATTCAAATAGTGGTAGCAGATCTCAAATAGGATTTACTATCAAAAATTCTGATATGGAGAGATTTGCGCAATCTGAATTGGGTAATTTGGTAACAGTATTTGGTTACTCTGCCGGTGTAATGACATATCAGGCAAATAAAACAGGTATAACCTATATAGATTCAAATGGAATGAAAGCTGCATTTTCAGTATCTGAAGATGCTGGTAAACCTGGAACATATAATTATACAATGACATCTATTGTTCTTTCTGGAACGGATATAGCTGCAATTCAAGCTGCCGGTGGTTTGAAAAATTTTCTAATTTCTTGCGGAATGGATGAAACAGCCTTAAGAACTGTAAGAACTGAAGATGGTGTTTTATTGGATAATGATGGAAACGAAGTTACTGCCACAACCGAAGCCGGAATGGTAGATGCTGCTTGGCTTACAGATGGTTCTGTAGATAATTGGTTAGCACAGGGAATTAATTTTTCTGCAACGATAAGTTTAGGCGGTTCTGAACCACAAGTAACTTTGTCTGAAAATGGCAAGCAATCAACTGCATTAGGCTCATTCAATGGAGAATCCTATATAGCTGCAAAATACAACTATAATAACGATGGTTCTTTAAACAATATTGTAAATGCACAGTTACAAGCAACTACCGGACAGGACCAAACAACATACGCATTGGAATATTCCGTAACTGTTATGGATGAGTTCGGCAGACAATCTTATACTTTTGCAGCGGAACCCGATAAAAATTCCACTTGGGGATACAAACAAATCGATTTTGATAAAACATCTTATGATGCAACAACGCAGTCATATCAAAAAACAAGAGACACCGGTTCTGGACACACTACAGATTTTACATATTCTGCAAATGGAAGCTTAGTTTCTTATACGGATAATACTTCCGGAAGCACATATCATTATGTTGCAGGGCAAATGTCTTATGTGACAAATAATGAAGGTTCAATTGTAACAAGCTATGCTTATAACAATGGCATAATGAGATCTGTTCAAGCTTTCAACGGAAATACGGTCGCAAGCATAACTGTTTTTGATGACTTTGGTAGAAATCTTGGAACTTGTATAGGAACGGATACTAATGGCAATGTTGTATCATACGATACAGCTGTGTTGGCAATCCAGAATGTTCTTAACGGTTATACAAATCTTAACACTAAAACTGGTGCAGATGCATGCATAGTACAAAGTATTCAGATATATAAAGATTATGTTGGCAAATATGATAATTTTTTGAATCAGAACGATAATATAAATTTCTCTGCTGTTGCAGGAAAAACATATGGATATAATACTGCTATAGCAAGTACACAAATTGCTACCGGAGATGCTGCTGCAACGGCAGATGGAGCAGAAAAATCTACCACTACTAATGCAACTGCAGATACTTTAGTTGGATCCTATAATATTACATTAAAAGATGGTACAAAGAAAACTATAACTATAAGCAATGTCGGCGATATAGCAGCTCTTTCCTATGATGACGCTGTAGCTTTATGTAACGCAGCAGGAATAGATTCCAGCTGGATAAGAAAAATTTCCAGCTATACCAGTTTGGATACAAACCTTTATAGTATACAAATAGAAACTGATGACAGAGCAAAAGCCGTACTAAGTGCATTAAATATTGACACAAGCTTAATTTCAGCTAGAGAAACCAGACACGAAGGAGTAGGCAGCTGGTTATTGGGAGCAAAGCTCAATGCTGCCAATACTACTACCACCATATCAGCAGCAACAGCCTCTTTATCAACCACATGCTATGCTCAAGGTATAGCTACAAAATCTGCAACAACCTATTTAGGGCAGAAAACCACAACTACAACTACAGCAGGTGGTTTCCAGTCAATGGATCCGGCCGTATCTGGAACTTTCCTTGGAACAACAGTAATTGACGGCAGAACATATGCAATGATTGGAAATGCGGAAATGAATGTATTGGATGGCAGCGGTTTCCAAGCAGTAGAAGGTGAAACTGTTTATGTAGATATTACAGGAAATGAAAATATGATAAGTGCAGCACAGGGCGAGGAAGTAATGTTTATGGGAGATGTTGCTCAGAGTACAAACGGTAACCTTACTATAGCAATGAATGTAAACTATGGCGGTGGATTTGTATCCGGCTCTGCTGAAATATCTGCAATGAAAGCTGAGATTACTCAAGTTTCACAGACAGTATCCATGGCAAGAGATGCACTTGAACTTGGTGAAATTACACAGGCAGAATATGATAGTATAATAGAAAATTCCGGTTGGATCGGAACAAACACGGCAGCAAACTTAGAGAAATTTGCTAATGGTAACTTCTCATGGGATGAGAATAAGACCGCATTAGAGAACTTAAGAGATGCATTTGATATCTTGTTAAATTTCTAATCTAAAAAGATACATACAGAAACAGGTGGAGAAAGAAATTTCTCCACCTGTTTTTTATTTAAAAATTTAATTATTTGATTACTTTTTCCAAGGACTGCCACAGGGTTTATCTTCGGTACAACCGCCTCTTAAACAATTAGGACCTGCATCGGCAAAAAGAACAGGTGCTGCCTGTTTGGCGAGTTTTAACATTTGGCAAGCCATATTTCTTATTTCCCACTGGGCTCTGTTGCAGCATCTCAACTCAAAAAAATGCCTTAACTCTCTTGCGTTCATTGTCATAACTATTTTGGTTGATGATGCGTTGGGAAGGACATATCTTGCATCTTCTGCAGGAATACCCGCAGCAAGAAATTTATTGTAGTAATCCTGCGATATTTTCAAAAATTCGTTATATTGATTCAATAAATTTTCATCTTTTGCAATTTTCGGAGGGATAACAAAATCCGGAGTCTTTTTATCAAAGCGTACATATCTTTGACTCTGTACTGAAAAAGATGCAATTCTATGGCGTGTAAGCTGTGCAAGAAGTGCTCTTGAAACACCTTCAACACCGAAAGTGAAAGATGCATGTTCCAGTACCGACATATGTCCGGATTTGATTATTCTTGTAAGAATATCTTCGATTTTTTCTTGTGTCAACTTTTCTTTAAGTTCTTCAATTCCTACTGAACTGTAGCAAAGTCTGCCTGCTACGGCACAAGTCTTTTCCGGCTCATTTGTATATCTTAACAATTCCACTATCATATTTTTCTCCGAAAAACTACTTAATCAGATAAATCATTGCTGATTTATGTATGTGTAAGCGGTTTTCTGCTTGTTCAAAAATATTTACTTCCTGTTCTGCCATCACATCAGCGGAAATTTCTTCCCCTCTGACAGCCGGCAAGCAGTGAAGAACTATGCAGTTTTTATTTGCTTTAGATAAAAGAGTTTTATTTACTTGATATTTTGAAAAAGCTTTATGTCTTTGAACGGACTCTTTTTCTTCGCCCATAGAAATCCAAACATCGGTATAAATTACATCAGAGCCCTTAATATCTTCTATATCACTTGAAATTTTAATATTTGCTTTTGTCGTTTTAGCAACTTTTAAAGCTTCGTTTAAAAGTTCTTTTTTAGGACCATAATTTTTAGGTCCTAAAAGCAAAAAGTCTAAACCTAATACAGCGGCAACCGCAAGCCAAGAATTGGCAACATTATTTGCATCACCTACGAAAGATATTTTTAATTTTCTTAAATCTTTTAAATTCTTTATTTTATATTTTTCAATTATCGTCATTAAATCGGCTAAAATCTGTAAAGGATGTTCTTTGTCGGTTAAAGCATTAACTACAGGGACAGAAGAATATTTTGCAAATTCTTCGATATACGAATGCTTAAAACATCTTATAACAACGGCATCCAAATATCTGGACAAAACTTTTGCCGTATCGTAAACAGATTCCCCTCTTGTAGTTTGTAACTTTTTTACATCGAGGTTTAACGGTGTACCGTCTTCCTGTGCCATAGCTGCAGAAAAAGATACCATAGTTCTTGTTGAAGGTTTTTCAAAAATAAGACCTATAGATTTACCTTTCAAACGAAACTTGGATTTCTTTTCTTTTTTAAGGCTTATTGCAGACTGAATTATCTTCCAAATTTCTGCAGAAGATAAATCATATATTGATAAAATATCTTTTTTTGTTTTTTTCATAATAACTACTCTCTGAAAACATAAAAACAAGAAGACTTTTTTTATTAAGATCTCCTTGTTTTTATATTATAAATCAATTTTCAATTACATTTTTGAATTCTGATCGATATAAATACCGGGACCCATCGTTGAAGATACTGAAATACTCTTTACATACTGACCTTTTGCTGTAGAAGGCTTTGCCTTTATAATTGCAGAAACAAGAGCTTTAATATTTTCAACAAGTTTATCTTTTTCAAAAGAAGCTTTTCCTACGGAACAGTGAATGATTCCGAAAGAATCGTTCTTGTATTCTACTCTACCTTTTTTCAAGTCTTTAACGGTATTTGCAATATCAAATGTAACCGTTCCTGCTTTTGGGTTAGGCATCAAACCTTTAGGGCCTAATATCTTTGCAACTTTACTTAAATCTTTCATACAATCAGGTGTTGCAACCAAAACATCAAAATCTAAAACACCTTTTGTAATTTCTTCTATAATTTCGGTAGAACCTGCTTTATCGGCACCTGCTTTTTCTGCTTCAAGCTGTTTCTCGCCTTTTGCAATTACAGCAACTTTTCTTGTTTTTCCGATACCATTAGGAAGAAGAATTGTTCCTCTAACTATCTGATCACTCTGTTTAGGATCGATACCTAAACGAATGTGAAGTTCTACGGATTCATCGAACTTTGCTTTTGCAGTCTGTTTAATCAAATCTGCAGCTTCTTCAACAGAATAAAGCTTGTTTGCGTCTACCAATTTTGATAATTCTTTTAATCTTTTGCCATTTTATTTTCTCCTGTGGTTCGAATGCTGCCATAAAATTTTGTGCAGCTCCCACTTTATTTTAACTTATTTTATTTTCACATCAATTCCCATACTTCTTGCAGTACCTTCAACCATCAATTTTGCACCTTCCAAATCGATAGCATTTAAATCAGGCATTTTCTGTTTTGCTATTTCTTCAACTTGAGCTTTCGTTATAGAACCAACTTTTGTTTTGTTAGGTGTTCCGGAAGCTTTAGCAACTTTTGCTGCTTTCTTTATCAAAGCGGGAACAGGAGGCATCTTTGTTATGAAGGTAAAAGATCTATCTTCATAAACGGTAATAACAACAGGTGTTGCCATACCTTGTTCCATTTTTTTAGTTCTTTCATTGAACTGTTTGCAGAAGTCCATTATATTTACACCCTGCTGACCTAATGCAGGACCTACCGGAGGTGCAGGATTTGCTGCGCCTGCAGGTATCTGTAATTTAATTTGTGTTTTTACTTTCTTTGGTGGCATTTTGTATTTCTCCCTTAACTACAATTATAACTTTTAACTGAGCATTTAAAAATTATAATTCTCTACTTTTAATATTTTCGTCGCTGTCGTAACATACAGCCAATCGATTTTTATATTTTTTCTACTTGTAAGAAGTCCAGCTCAACAGGTGTAGGTCTGCCGAAAATGGTAACCATAACTTTAAGTTTACCTTTTTCATGGTTAATCTCTTCAACAACACCGATAAAGTGTTTGAAAGGACCTTCTGTAATTCTGACATTTTCTTCTTTTTCGAAGGAAACTGCCGGTCTTGGCTTAGCACTTTCAGGATCTGCCGCAGCGTTCAACAGAACTGCAACTTCAGACTCTGCCATAGGAGTAGGTTTTACTCCGCCCAAGAAACCCGTTACACCGGTAGTATTTCTAACTAACCAATATGTTTCGTTGTTTATTACCATCTCGATAAAAACATAACCGGGATAGAATTTTTTCTTTCTTACTTTCTTTTTATTATTTTTAACAGAAACAACATCTTCCGTCGGAACAAGAACCTGAGAAATCATTTCTTTCAAGTTCAAATTTTCTACTGTTCTTTCAATGCTGTTTTTTACTTTATCTTCGTGTCCGGAATATGTATGAACTACATACCACTGTTTAGCCATTTTTTATTACCTCAAATTTAAGATAATGCCCAAAATACTCGACAATATCATATCTACGAAACTGACAAATATAGCCAGTATTATAACAAAGACTACAACAACGATGGTAGTTGCTACAACTTCCTTTTTACCAAGCCATGTAACTTTTGTTAACTCAAAATAAGCATCTTTAAAAAATTGAATTGCTTTACTCATAAAACTTTCTCGCTCTTAGAAATATTATCGATTCAAAATCTCGTTAAATAACCGGGGGCAGATGGATTTGAACCACCAAAGCCGGTTTTGGAGACCGGAAGTTTACCGTTAGCCTATGCCCCCAGGTTAGTAAACTATTTCGTTTCTTTGTGCAAAACATGCTTTCCGCAAGTTTTACAATATTTCTTAACTTCCAATTTTCCTTCTTGTTTTTTGCCTCTTGCAAAATAGTAGTTTCTATTTTTGCATTCGGTACATGCCATCGTAATAATTACTCTGTCACCCATTTTCTAAATCTCCAATATATTTACTGCAACTGCTTTTTAACTATTCAATCAAATTAGTCAAGTATCTTTGTAACAACACCTGATCCAACCGTTCTTCCACCTTCTCTTATTGCGAATCTCAACTGCTCTTCCATTGCTACCGGCATTATCAATTCTACTTCCATCTCCACATTATCTCCAGGCATTACCATCTCTGTCCCTGCTGGCAAATGTGCTACTCCCGTTACATCAGTCGTTCTGAAATAGAACTGCGGTCTATATCCGTTAAAGAATGGTGTATGTCTTCCACCTTCTTCTTTCTTCAAAATATATACTTGTCCTTTGAATTTCTTATGTGGGTGTATTGTTCCCGGTGCTGCCAATACCTGGCCTCTTTCTACCTGGTTCTTTTCGATTCCTCTTAACAATACTCCGATATTATCTCCTGCCTGTGCTTCATCAAGAAGCTTTCTGAACATTTCAATTCCGGTTGCTACTGTCTTCTGTGTATCTTTGATACCTACGATTTCAAGGTTATCGCCTACTTTTACTTTTCCTTTTTCTACTCTTCCTGTTGCTACTGTTCCTCTTCCTGTGATTGAGAATACATCTTCTACGCTCATCAAGAATGGTTTATCTATATCTCTTTCCGGCAACTTGATATCATTATCAATTGCATCCATCAATGCCATTATTGAATCGATTCCTTCTTTGTCGCCCTGCAATGCTTTCAATGCACTTCCTCTGATGATCGTTGTTTTATCTCCATCAAAACCGTACTTTGTAAGAAGTTCTCTTACTTCCATTTCTACGAGATCTAACAACTCTTTATCTTCTACTGCATCGCATTTGTTCAAGAATACTACTATGCTGGGAACATTTACCTGTCTTGCCAACAAGATATGTTCTCTTGTCTGTGGCATCGGTCCATCTAATGCACTAACTACAAGTATTGCTCCATCCATCTGTGCTGCTCCGGTGATCATGTTTTTAACATAATCTGCGTGTCCCGGACAATCAATATGTGCATAGTGTCTGTTCTTTGTTGAATATTCTACATGGCTTACTGCTATCGTTACGATCTTTGTATCGTCTCTTCTTCCTTGTGATTCTGATGCTTTTGCTACTGTATCATATGGTATATATTCTGCCAATCCCTGATCGCCCAATACCTTCGTTATTGCTGCGGTCAATGTTGTTTTACCGTGGTCTACGTGTCCTATTGTTCCTACGTTTACATGTGGCTTTGATCTATCAAATTTTTCTTTTGCCATTTTATTCTACCTCCAAAAAAATTTTCAAACTTTTATTTACAACTAATTATTAAATTTATTCTTAAAAATTTTATAAGCCGAGGATGGGAATTGAACCCACGACCACCTCCTTACCAAGGAGGTGCTCTACCACTGAGCCACCTCGGCAGTGACTACAATGTACAATCTACAATGTACAATGTATAATTAACGACAAAGAACTAACTGCTACCGAATGACTACCATTAAATCAAAAAGAGCGGGAGACGGGAATCGAACCCGCATGGCCAGCTTGGAAGGCTGATGCACTACCACTGTGCTACTCCCGCACGAGGAGTGGGGGCGGATGGATTTGAACCACCGAAGGGTAAAACCCGGCAGATTTACAGTCTGCTGCACTAGACCGCTATGCGACACCCCCAAAATCCGTTAAGGTTAAAAAAGAACAACTCTCATAATATGAGAGTTTACATTATTGTACATAAAAAATTTTTCTTTGTCAAGCGAAATTTTTAGAAAATTTTCTACCTTACTACTACCAACTTGCCATCATGCTTTTTACCGTTGGCTTCTCTCAATATCCAAATATATACACCGCTTTCTACATAATTGTAGTCATTATCTTTTCCATCCCAATGAACAATACTATTTCTGTAAGCCTGTTCGCTGCTTGTTTGCGGAATAGGAACACTTTTTTCTTCGTCTATTGTCCAGTTTTTATCTCTAACAAGTTTCCCGGTAATATCATAAATTTTTAAATTTCCCGATGTTGCCGTTACACCTTTAAACTTTATCCAGCCATCGGCAGTGTAGCTGCCATGTTTCATTTTATCATTATTATCGGTAAGAGATTTGCCGGATTCCGGTATCCATGGGTTGGGATAAACAGAAATAGTTTTACTTTTTGCATACAAGGGAGCAAAAAATAAAACAATGTATAATGTACAATGTACAATGTACAACAAATATTTTTTCATCATCTTATTCTGTCCAAAGCCCTTTGCGCTTCTATTTTATTAGGTCTGTAATATAATGCTTTTCTAAAATATTCACGAGCTTTATTCATGTCATTCTTGCTGTATGCCGTCATACCTTTCTCATAGAAATCCTGCGCAACTTGATCAGCAACTCTCTCTAATTCAAATGAAGCAGATGTATTTGCAGGATTGTATGTAAGAGCCTTTTTATATGCTGCTGCAGCATCTTCAAACTTATTCTTTCTAAATGCTTCAAAGCCTTCCTTATAATATCTTTCAGATAAATTATTGCTGATTTTAGCAATGTAATTATCACTGTTCCTTAAATACTCATCAAACTCATATTTTTCGGCTATTTCTTTCGCGCGTTTAAAGTAAGTAACAGATGTCTCATATTTTCCTTTTTCATAATTCCTTAAACCTGCATCGTAAGCCTCTTCCAGCTGACTACGAACTTTATTTTGTTCTTTTTCCAAAGCAGTAAGTCTTTCATATTCTGCAATTTCTTGAATATTTTTTTGTGTTTTATTAATCAAATCTTGCACATCAAGTCTATGAGGTGCCGCAATAATTACGGCCTCAAAATATTTCATTGCTTCTTCATAATCACCTGCATTGTAATATTTTAAACCTTGATTATAAATTTCGTTAGCTTTATCCGAAGCAACTTTAGCGAGCTGATTATCAAGATCTACAATTTTTTCATTTGCCAAAGCGTTTTCGGAATCTATATCAAGCAAATATTTCAAAGAATCTCTTGCTCGAACAAGGTCGCCTTTTTTATAAAATTTTTCATATCTCGACCAAAGATAATCTATTCTCTTACTATTTTCTTCTCTTGCTTGAACAACTTTAACATCTTTAGTAAGTTCTTCCGCTTTTTCCATTCCCATTTTTGCGCTTCTGTTGGTCGGATCAAGTTCAAGAACTTTTTCATAATATCTGTTAGCAGTAACTGCATCTTTCTTATCAAGCGCTTTCTGTGCTTTTGTCATATATTTATTAACAAGATCTATGTGATATTCGTCAATCTTTACAAGTTCATCAACTGTCTTTCTTAAATACTCTTGAGACGGGGCATGGTCAGGATAAACAGCCAAAATATCGTCGAACTGCTGACGAGCTTTGACAAAATCTTTTGCATAGAAACTTGCTTCTGCTTCTCTGAAATGATTTTCTAAATAATATTCGTATGCCATTTTTTGGTCAGCAAAATTACCAAACGCCGCACTCAACGCAAACTGATGCGTAGCATTTAAATCCGTCGAAGGAATAAATGCATAGTCAAAGTTTATCCCCTGGAAACATACACCTACACCTATTCTGGTATTATTAAAAATAGAATCCCCACCGATTTTAAAACCTGCTCTTAACGCAAGAAAATATACAGGGTTTATCGAGAAACCTATACTCGTATAATTTTCATAGTCTTTCATGTCGGTAAAGTCAAGAGCAACTTTTAAATTATAGAACAACTCATTTGTATAGCCAAGACCAACAGTTGTTGTCTGTGGAAGACTAAATTTTTCCGTAACATATTTCTGATTGGTACCATAATTTTTAAAAGCAAAACCGAAACTAAAATCTCTCATTTTCGGTATAGAAAAAAGACCACCGAAATCAAAAGCTATAGCCTCGGAAATATAGTCGGCAAGAGAACTTCTTACTATCTTTAAGTTTGCACCAAGACCACCATAATCTATAAATGTAGGCAAATATCTTTTCAAAGGAATAGAATAAGTTAATATGGCGGAAATATCATAAGTGGGGCCTAAATCTTTAATTTCAGCACCTTCGTTATCCAAATAATCACCTGTTTTATAATCAACATAAATAAGTGATGCACCAAACACACCTATAGATGTTAAAAATCCTATGCCGCCATAATTATACTGAATATTGCCTGTCATATTCGATGTAGCAAGCGTAGCAACTGTTCTGTATATACCGACGGTAGATGCAGGGTTTACATTTGTTCCTGTAATAAAACCGGACATCAATGCCACACCGGAATCTCCCATCGCAGTACTTGTCGGATCAGGATTAATAGCAAACACTTTTCCCGTAGCCCAAACGCTTTGCGATGAAACAAACATCAGACTTAATATTAAGATGATACTTAAAAATTTTTTCATAATATTTTTAACTTATAGCTCGTCTTTTCTATTTCTTGTTCTCGGGAACGAACTTAAAACCCCTTCCAAAAATTGTTACTATCTTGTTGCCCCAGGGGCCAAGTGCCTGTCTTAAATTTTTTATATGAGTATCAATTGTTCTTGTTGTAACATTAATATTGTAATCAAAAACATTTTCCAAAATATATTCTCTTGAAAGAACAACATTAGGCTTTAACAAAAACATATGCAACAAATCAAATTCTTTCGGCCTTAACCTTATTTCTTTGTTCTTTATGGTTATAGTCCCTGCGTTAAGATCCATAGCTAAACCATCGGCTTCTATAACAGCAGAATCATCCTGTATCATTGCTGTCCTTCTCAATAAAGCTTTAACTCTGGCCACAAGTTCTTTATTACCAAAAGGTTTTGTTATATAATCGTCAGCACCTATTCCCAATCCTATCACCTTATCTGTTTCGGTAGATTCTACCGTTAACATTATAATAGGAATATTCTTTGTTTCAAGGTTTGCCCTTAAAAGTCTGCACAACTCAATACCGCCTATCTGAGGCATTTTTACATCCAGTATAACTAAATCCGGTTTAGATTTTATTATTCTGGCATAACCTTCATCGGTATCGGCACATTTTATTACTTTAAAACCTTCAACTTCCAAAACACTGCTTACCAACTCTCTTATAGGTTCTTCATCGTCTACAATAACAACTTTGTTTACATTCATAAACACCCCTTAAGAAACAGGATTCATCTGAGATATTTTCTTTTCTCAAAAACATAAGAACTTTTTGGGTTTTTCTTGGCAACCTTTTTAAGTTCTGCTGCTCTTTTAGAAATCTCGGCAAAATCCGCTATTTCTGCCATTGCCGTCGTTATTATACTTATCGATACGGTCATTATAGGAAAATTTTTAACACCCCCGTATCTGTCTTTAGAAACTATAAAACCTCTCTTTAAATCTTCTTCATCGTAAAATTTTCTTACGCCTTTATCAAACATTTTAATAAAATTTTCGGCAAGAAAAATACTGTTCTTTGATTTCGTTATAGCAAGGAAATCATCCCCGCCTATATGCCCGACAAAGTCCGTCTGCACTCCGAAATTTTTCACTATATCTTGAAGAGTATCGGCAGTAAACTTAATAACATCGTCCCCTCTTTCAAAGCCATACTTATCATTAAAACTTTTAAAGTTGGACAAATCTACATACAAGAGAGTAAAATCTTCTTTATTTTTAATTCTTCTCTCGACATTTTCTTTTATAGCAATATTTCCAGGCAAAGATGTCAAAGGATTAACATCCAAACTTTTCTTTTTTCTATCTAAAATATTTTTAACTTTAGATAACAAAATAGGTGCTTTAAAAGGTTTTGTTATATAATCATCCGCACCGAGAGTTAAACCTTTTATTTGTTCTGATTCTCCGGACAAAGCAGTAAACATCATAACTGGAAGGTTCATAAATTTGGGATCTTCTCTGATTTTTTTCAGTACTTCAAATCCGTCCATAACAGGCATAGATGCATCCAAAACGACAAAATCAGGAGATTCCGAATAAATTTTATCCAATCCCTGTTTACCGTTTTCTGCCGTTATAACATTATACCCGGCAATCCTAAAAATATCTTTTAGCATTTCTCTCAACAGCTGTTCATCGTCGACAATTAAAATTTTGAATGCCATTTATTTCTCCGAATCATTATAACTTTTCTTCGGCAAAGCAAACTTAAATGTTGTACCTTTTCCTAAATCGCTCTCTGCCCAAATATAACCTTTATGAATTTTTATCATTTCAAAAACTATCGTCAAGCCAAGTCCTGTTCCTTTAGGACGCTTAAATTCACTTTCCTGCACTTGATAAAATTTTTCAAAAATTAAATCAACCTGCTGCTTTGGTATACCTGTTCCGTCATCCTGCACCCAAACTTCTATATAATCCGTTCCATATCCGGGCGAACTGGGAAGAACTTTAATCTTTATACTACCGCCCTTCTTTGTAAACTTAACAGCATTGCTTACCAAATTTGTAATTACCTGTTTTATTCTTTCGGAATCTATTTCCAGCTCGGGAATTTCGCCCGATATTTCGTAACCGATAGTCTTTTCCTGTTGTAAAACCATCGGCTGATAAAGAGCAACTATCTCTTGTATTATCGGTTCAATTTCCGCAGGAGCTATTTTTATTTCCAATTTATTGGCTTTCATTTTTGCCAAATCAAGAATATTATTTATAAAGTTGGTCAACCTTACAGTAGCCTGCTTCATTATCTGTAAACCTTTTTCCAACTGTTCTTTAGAATTTTCATAGTTACTTTCTACACAGCCTATCAACAAATCACAATAGCCGTCTATTGCAGAAAGCGGCGATCTCAACTCATGTGAGACGCTGGACACAAAACTATCTTTCATGGAATCGAGATTTTCTATTCGTTTTACCATATTATTAAAAGTTTGTGCAAGTTTTCCTATTTCATCGTGTCTTTTAACACTAATTTCAACATTAAAGTTCCCCTCTGTTATCTGTTCGGACGCTTTAATCAACAAATTAAGAGGTTTAACAAACATAAAATAGCCTAAAAAGAAGGCCAGCACTATAAAGCTGGTCATAACAATCAAACTGACTTTTCTTATCTCCATAATCATATCTTCTACGATTGTGGCAACATGCTTATTCATCGCTGTTTGAGAAAAGCCTATAATAAAAGTTCCTGCATACTGACCTCCGTTAATGAAAAACGGAGTACCCATCTCATAAATCTGTTCCCCTCCATAAGAAACATAACTTTCCGATCTTTCTTTGGAAAAATTTTTAATTCTTCTCTTAAATTCCGAATCAATGTTTACATCGTTGTATCTCGAGCTATATATAATACCTCCGTCGGCATTAATATATCCGGAATACACTACAGAAGGTTTATAAGTAGAAATCAATAAATTTACTGCACTTTCTACCTGTTCTTCTTTCCCGTATTTTACGGCTTCGTTACACATTGATGAGAAACTTCTTAAAGTTCTTTCCCTGGTATCCGATATCTGACGTATTAAAAAATTCTTTTGTGTTACGGCAACAGAATATGCAATGGTAAATATAACGATTGCTAAAAGGAGTGAAACTGCCAGGGTAACTTTAAATCTAAGACTGAGAGAAAGATTCATCAAGAAAATACCCTTCTTTTTTTGGAGTGAGCCGGTTTACCAACTTATTAGCTGATAAACCGGCTTTATAAAATTATTCTTCTGTCTGTTCTAATTCAATAACTGCACCTTTTCCAACTTTACCTACAACAAAATTGTAGATCCAAGCAACAAGTACTATACCGATTGACATTATAAATGTGTAAAGAACTATAAAAATCAACCAAGAAAGCAATCTTGCTCCGAAACCTAAATTTGCAGCCAATTCCGTAGGGAAAATAAAGAAAGTGAATATTCCGATTACTGCGCCCAAAATTGCGAACACAATCGGGAATATTTTGCACAAAGATACAACACCAACTTTTTTAACTTCATAATTTGCCATAATTAACTTCCCCCTTTTTTATATACTACATTTTGTATAAATCATACAAACTATTATAACAGACTTAAGAATTATTGTCAATAACTTTTTATTTGTTATAAACTTTTTTCATATCTTCCAATGTCAAAGGAGCATAATCACCTGCATGTCCTGCAGTTCCGAAAGCTTTCATCTTACTTGCGATTAATCCTTGAAGTGCAGTTCTTGCAGGGCCTAAATAATCTCTTGGGTCGAACTTTTCAGGAGTTTCTGCAAATACTTTTCTGATTGTTGCGGTCATTGCCAATCTTCCATCGGTATCAACATTGATTTTCTGAACACCGAGCTGAATTGCTTTCTGTAAATGTTCCATAGGAACACCTTCTGCTCCCGGCATTTTTCCGCCGTATTTATTTACTGCGTCAATCAATTCTTTAGGAACTGAAGAAGCTCCGTGAAGAACGATAGGAATGTCGATAAGTTTTCTTACTTCCTGTAATACATCAAAAGCCAAAACTTTTGCGCCTTTAAATTTATATGCACCGTGTGATGTTCCAATAGCAATTGCCAAAGCATCAACTCCGGTATCTTTTACAAACTGTAATGCTTCCTGAGGATCTGTAATGTGTGCTGAACCTGAACCTACTCCGTCTTCAATTCCGCCGAGTCTTCCGATTTCAGCTTCTACGGTTACACCATATTTATGAGCATATTCAACTACTGATCTTGTTACATTAACATTGTATTCATAGTCGGAAGGAGTTTTACCGTCTTCTTTCAATGAACCGTCAATCATAACTGAAGAGAAACCTAAATCAATAGCTTTTTTTGCACTGTCTAAAGAATTACCGTGATCCAAGTGCATTGCAACAGGGATTGTAGGATTTTCTATAACAGCAGCTTTCATCAAATATCCAAGATATGTAAAGTTGGAATACTTCAATGCTCCTCTGCTTGCCTGAATAATAACAGGAGACTGTGTTTCCTGTGCTGCAGCCATAATTGCCTGAATCTGTTCCATGTTGTTAACATTGTAAGCGCCAACACCATAGCCTTTTTTCTTTGCTTCTTCCAAAATTTGCTTCATTGGTACTAATGCCATTTTACTGCCTCCTAAAAATTTTACTTCTTAAATATTATTTTTTTGAAACTTTTTTCGTCTGTTTTTTTACTTTGCCGTTTTGAACAGAATCTTCAAACACACCCATCTTTCTGAATTTCTCATATCTATCTTCAGCTAAATCCTGTTTTTTCATATTAGACAAAGAAGTCAAAGATTTATTTATAAACCTTTTAATATTCATTGCCGTTTCAACGGCATCAACATGTGCGCCACCGACAGGTTCTTTAATAATCTCGTCGATAACTCCATTCTTAAACAAATCTTTTGCCGTAATTTTTAAAGCTTCCGTAGCTTCTTTTGATTTTGTCGCATCTCTAAAAAGTATTGCCGCACAACCTTCCGGAGAGATAACCGAATAGTACGCATTTTCAAGCATTGCGACTCTGTTTGCAACACCTATACCTATTGCTCCTCCAGATCCGCCCTCGCCGATAATTACACTGATCACGGGCACTTCCAAACAAGACATTTCTCTTAAATTTCTTGCAATAGCTTCTGCTTGGCCTCTTTCTTCAGCAGCAATTCCCGGATAAGCGCCGGCAGTATCTATAAAAGTAACTATAGGTCTGTTAAACTTTTCAGCCATTTTCATAATTCTTAAGGCTTTTCTATATCCTTCCGGATGCGCCATACCAAAATTTCTGTCCATATTTTCTTGTATGGTTCTACCCTTCTGATGTCCTATAACAACTACAGGTTTATTATCTATTGTAGCAAGCCCGCAAACCAAAGCAGCATCATCACCGAAAGCTCTATCACCGTGTAACTCAACAAAATTTTCAAAAATTATTTTTACATAGTCTAAGGTGTACGGCCTTTCCGGATGTCTGGCAAGCATCACTTTTTGCCAAGATGTAAGAGAACCATATATTTCTTTTTTAAGTTTTTCTTTCTTCTCTTCAAGGTCTGCAATCTCGCCCGAAAAATCTATCTTACTATGTTCGGCAGAAACTTTCAAACTTAAAATTTTCTTTTCCAGTTCAACTACAGGTTTTTCAAAATCTAAAACATACTCACTCATTAAATGTACCTCTTAAAATCTACCCTGATAACTAATCTTTAAAATTCTCTCGCAACCAAACCTTTCTTTATCTCCGGTTAACATTTGTCTGAGAATAAAATCTATATCGAAATTTTCAGTAATCCATACCCTAAAACCGGCATTAAGTCTGGTATCTCTTCCTTTACCGATATTATCGCATTCCAACATCGCCATTAAAGCTTCATCTATCATCATATAAGAAGAACCGACAAAGCCCATAACTCCGACATCTTTAAAATCGTTTATATTACACCCTGCACTAAAATCCCATCCCGGAAGAAAAAACTCTCTTCCGAAAACTAAATATACACCTTTTCCTTTCTGTTTAAAATCAGCATCATGTTCATCATAAAAAAAGCCTTGCCCATCATAACCGATAGCAAAACCCGGAATAGTTTCGTTGCCTTCATAAATACTGAACTTTATTTGCAAAGCAGGAATAGCAACAACTACATCTTCAGTTCCTATAATATTCGACAATTCCCAGCTGACACCGATATTTAAAGGTTTAAAAATACCAAAACCAAGTTTTGTTGTAACACTTCCGCCGGAAAAAACTCTAAACTGCAAATCATAACTGCCATAATCAAGTATTGAATATGTAGGTACATCTATAAGGTAAGTATTATTAGCTGCAAAAACTTTATTTGAAAACAAACAAAAACATACTGCACAAAAACTTATTATTAAAAAATTCTTAAACAAAATAAACTCCTCGCTTAGTTAAATGTAAAACCAACACTCAAATATGATACAAATTTTTAAAAACTATTGCAATAAAAATTGCGGCACTACCAAATTAGAAATTAGCAATGATCAATGAGCAATTTATGTAAATTTTTGTAAAACAAAAATTTCTGAATTAACAGAAAATTCACTTCGTGAATTTTAACAACAATTTCTAATTTCTCATTTCTAATTGCTAATTGGCGTCTTGTTGTTCCAAAATGATATGATAATCTTCTCTGCCGACAGAGTCAGAAGAAACAACAACTATCTCATTTTTATACTGTTCACTAAGCTTATCTTTTCTTTCGTTAAAATATTCACTTACATCCGGATGCAGTTTAATTTTTATCTTACCAAAATACCTTTCAGCTTTTATTTGTTCTATTTCCTGACAAACTGCAGCATATACGGATTCTTTTGATAATATAACTCCCAGCCCATGACATGTGGGGCAAGTATCCCCAAGGAGAGAAAATAAAGATTCACTTTTTCTCTGTCTTGTCATTTCTATAAGTCCTAAATGTGTGATAGGCCATATTTTAATTTTAGCTTTATCGTTCTTTGTGGCATTTCTTATAGTCTCCAAAACTTTTCTGCGATGTTTCTCTCGTTTCATATCTATAAAATCTATTACAACGATACCACCGATATTTCTCAATCTCAACTGACGCGCTATTTCGTTTGCCGCTTCTATATTGGTTAAAGTAACAACCTCTTCCTGTGTATTATCGTTGCCGACAAATTTCCCGCTGTTTACATCTATTGCACAAAGAGATTCTGTTTCCTGTATTATCAAATATCCGCCTGATTTAAGACGAACTTTATTTGATCTTAAATTTGCAATTTCATTTTCTATACCGTACGCTTGAAATATAGGAAGTTTTTCATCGTACAGAACTACTCTATCTTCTAATTCCGGAGATATCGTTCTTATAAACTCTTTAACATCCTTTAACTCTTTTCTGTTATCTATATGCATCAGTTTAACATCTTCTGTAAAATGATCTCTCACCGTCTGAAAAACCACTCCTAAATCTTTATGAACACAAGTTCCTGTTTGAGATTTATTAAACCTGTCAATTATCGATGCCCACAACCTTGAAAGATATTTTATCTCTCTTTCTATTTCTTCTTCTGTAGCGTCTTCAGCTTCCGTTCTTACAATAATTCCGCCGGCAAGTTCTTTTTTTAATTTTTTTATTATATCTTTTAATCTATTATATTCTTCGGGATTTTCTATTTGTTTTGATACTCCCACTTTAGAGCCGAACGGCATATAAACCAACAGCCTTCCGGGCAAAGATATATCCATGGTAATTTTAGGACCTTTTGTGCTTATAGGCTCCTTATAAACCTGCACCATTATATCCTGTCCTTCTCTGAGCATATTTTCTATATTACGCTCATTTTTTGGCGCAACAATATCGTCCATTGCCAAATAGGCTGTTTTACCAAAACCTATATCGACAAAAGCAGAAGACAAGCCGGATACAATATTCTGTACCCTGCCTTTATAAATATTGTTAAGAATTTTTTCGGTTTCTTTTCGTTCTATAAAAATATCCGATAATTTGTCATCTTCCAAAACTGCTACTCGCGTTTCAGCAAATGTCCTGTTCACTACTATTTCTTTCTTCATATCAATAAACAATTCCCTTTTCTTTCAAAAATTTGTACATGTTTTTTGCTATATCATAAATATATGAATCTGTTTTTTCCGGAACAGCTATAACTTCTGTTCCATCTTTATTTTCTGACTTATCAATTTTATTTTCCACATATGCAGATTTTGCGGAATCTTTTACATGTCCATATATAAGAGAGTTTATATCTGCATTGTCCGGATAACTGGCAAAAATAAACGGAATTTTTAAACTGTAACATATTTTCTGAATTTCATCAAAGTCAGACAAAATCCAATCATCTATAATTTCTATTTTACTGTCATAATCGGGAGTATTTATAGCATTTATTGCAGAAATTTCATCGGAAATATTTAAGAAACATTTGTTAAGTGCTCTCGAAAAGAACAAAATTTCCGATGTTATTTCCCCTTTATACATCATAAACATAGACATTATACCTTTATAACAAATATTTTTTTTGTCTAACGGATCAAGTAAAATGCCTTCTTCTAAAAGTTTCAAAGCTTTCTTCTCGCAATCTTTACCGTTTTCAGCTAAATATGCGGAAGACAACGCATAATAAAACATACTATACACAAATTTCTTTTTAAGAATATTATTTAAAAATTCTTTTGCTTTATCGTATTCTCCGTTTCTTATCAAATCCCAAGAATGTTTGTACATTGAGACTGCCGACATAAGATTAACATTACTTTCAAAAGTAAATTTTTCGTCCAAAGCATAAAACTCCGGAACTACGGAAGGATGAAAAATTTTTCCGTTTTCTACAGGAAATACCGCTCCATATGCCGCTTTTACTGAAGGGTTTACGGAACTTTCTTTGTACGAATTATAAATATCTGACATTTCGGAATTTATTTCTTTAACATTTTTCTTGTTTTGTACAATGTCAGTTTCGCTTTCCCGATCTTTTTTATCCATAAATTTTGCAAAACCATACACATTATAATAATTGGATTCGCCCACCATCAGAACTATAGCTTTAGGAATATTTTTTTTACAGAACATATTTATAAGCTCAATAGATTCTGTTGTATTAATATTAAAACCTAAAAACTTTTCAATTTTTATTTTTTTATTTGCTCTCTGGCTGCTGATAAAACTCTGCAGCGTATTTGTGTACCTTTCACTAAACTCATCGTCCGTATCATGGTCACTTATATACAAAATAGCGTCATCCGAAAAAGATACGGAAAACGGAAATAAGAGAAAGCACAAACATAAAACAAAAATTTTCTTAAAGTTCATATTCTATTTCCTTATTTTCTACAAACAGCCCGGTTCTTATAGTATACAAAATTTTTATTTCTTTTTCCTCTTTTTTTAGAAAGTTCTGTAAAATCTTTTCAAGTTTAATGCTCTTATCTTGACGAATTCTTAACAACACCTCAATAGTGTCATCATCGACTATTTTTATATCCTTTATAAGGTCCTTTGCATCAACCAGTTTCTCTATACCTTTTTTTATTTTAGGAATCAATATTTTTTCCTGTTTTAAATAAGCATCTATTTCCTGCTGAGAAACTTTTACGCCTTTAACAGTATATTTTGCCAAATTAATAAGTGCTTCAATTGAAGGCAACTTTAACGGGATATATTTTGCTTCCGTTATATTATAGCCTTTCGGAAGTATTTTGGCAATTTCTTTTTTTAGTTCATCAATATCAACTTTTTCGGTTAAAGACAAATCGACATATTCACCTTTACTTTCATATCCGACGGCAATTGCCGGCCCGAAAGCCGCCTTAACCTGCGGACTAAACCCGTTGGTATATGCTATAGGCAAATTTGTCCTTTTTAATGCTCTTCTAAAAAAGTCTATCTGTTCCAAATGAGAAACATATTTTACTACGCCCTGTCTGGCAAATTTCAGCAGCACTCTGTACTTAGTTTCAAAAATTTCTTTTTTAACACTTGACACATTTTCCGGAAGTTTAAGCGCCTGTTTATTGCTGGAAATTGCAGCTTCTGCAGTTTCGCTAACTCCTTTTAAATAGTCATTATACAAATATTCTTTTGTTACGCCAAGGTTCAAATGCTGCCACGGCAAAATTTCATCATAATCTCTTTTTCTATAAACATAAAAATTTATATCAAAACCGGCTTCTTTTATGCTGTCCATCCAAATATCAAAATTAAATTTATCTTTCCACTGGTCAAACCTCATACCTTTTTGCCAAGCAATATAAATAGCTTTCGATACACGCCTATCTGCTCTTGCAAGAAAAGCTTCCACAATACTTGCTTTGTGGTTATGGTTCCTGATATCTGCAGGAATCATTTTTTTAATTTTTAATATCGTATCGGCAAAATACTGTTCACTAAACATCGGATCCCACTGAAAAGCAGTTTGTGCTTTAGGCACAAAAGGAGACACCGTAATACTGAAATTCAGTCTGTTGGCAGTTTTTTTAACTCTATCTATAAGATTTTTTATACCGTCGATATCCTGTTCTGTTTCCGTCGGAAGACCTATCATAAAATACAGTTTTATTGCTCGCCAACCCATCTGATACGCAAAAGATAATGTATCGACAATTTCATCTTCGGAAAGATATTTTCCGATAACATTTCTCAGTCTGTCGGAACCCGCTTCAGGTGCAAATGTTAAAGACGGTTTTTTATCTCTATTCAAATATTCTGCTACTTTTAACGAAAATCTGTTACATCTCATTGAGGGAAGAGAAACCGCTAAATTTTGTTTATAATATTTTTCATTTGTTTTTAAAAGGAGCTCTTCCAGATCTTTATAATCGGTACAAGACAGAGAAGAAAAAGAAACTTCCTCATATCCCGTATTTTTTAAACTTTTGTCCAACAAATTTAAAACTGTTTCCGGTTTTCTTGCACGCCACGGTCTGTAATATTTTGACGCTTGGCAAAACCTGCATCTTCCCACACAACCGCGAGCTACCTCGATATTTAATCTATTGTGCACAGTTTCAACAAAAGGAACTATTTTGTTATTATGAAAAAAAGATTTATCTATATCCACAATAGTTTTGTTTATTGTGTATGGCACACCTTCGATGTTAGGTTTAAATTCTTTTACAGTATTATCGTCATTGTAAGTAACATCATAAAAAGAAGGTACATAAATCCCTTCCAACTTTGAAAGTTCGAACAAAATCTGTTTTCTTGACAACTTATTTTTTTTACAAACTCTATAAGTCTCTAAAACTTTTATTAAAGAATCTTCTCCGTCACCGATAATAAACAAATCAAAAAAGTCTGCAAACGGTTCCGGGTTTGCCATTACAGGTCCGCCGCCGATAATTAATGTGTCGCCATCTTTTCTGTCTTTCGCAAAAACAGGAATTTTTGACAGCGACAACATATTTACAATATTTGTTCCTACCAATTCACACTGTAAACTAAAGCCTACTATATCAAAACTTTTCAAAGGAGATTTTGATTCAAGCGAAAATAACTCTTCATTTTTCTCTATCAAGATCTGTTCCATATCGGTATCGGGAGCATAGGCTCTTTCACAACGCGCAGTTTTCTTTTCATTAACCATATGATACAGAATTTCAAGACCTAAATTTGAAGCGCCTATCTCATAAATATCTGGAAAACATAAACATAAAGATACATCGTTTTCCATGTCGGGCTCGTGAGAATTTATCTCATGATTAATGTATCTTGAAGGTCTTTGAATTAAAGGTAATATTTTATCTAAATCTATCATTTAAAATTTTTCCCGAAAAATTTTAGTTTAGAACTTAAAGCTTATAGCTGAGAATTTTCGGCAAAACTTTTCAGTTCTTCTAATTTACTAATATATTTTTCATCTTTCCCATAAATATTTTCTACACTTTTTAAAACATCATAAGCTTTTTTGTAGTCGCCTGTTTCTTCATAAATTTTTGTCTCTTGAAATACTGTCCATATATCATTCTGAGAAATTTCTTTAAACTTTTTCAAATAACTTAAAGCTTTATCATAATCTTTTTTCATTAAGTATATATTACTCAAATTTTTAAATATTGTATCATAAGTTATCGACTCTTCCAAATGCAGATATGTTTCTTCCGCCCTGTCAATGTTACCTTCTGCAAGGTCAAGTGCAGCATACTGTAGAATATCTCTGTAAGTCAAAATATCTTTTGTCCTTTCAGCCAACAATTGACGCGCTCTTTGGAAATCCCCTGCCTGTATACAAAAATCAACAAACTGTACGGAAGAAATTCTGTTTTGA
Source organism: Candidatus Ruminimicrobiellum caprinum (assembly GCA_017413305.1). GTDB lineage: Bacteria > Elusimicrobiota > Endomicrobiia > Endomicrobiales > Endomicrobiaceae > Ruminimicrobiellum > Ruminimicrobiellum caprinum. The sequence goes on along the minus strand of JAFPUA010000221.1, from coordinate 4,093 downwards.
TCGTCAAGATAGGAATTTACCATAAATTCATTTTGTGTTCTATACTTTTCCGCCTGAAACCACGACGCAAACAAGAAAGACACAAACACGCAAATATAGAGCACAACTAAATGTTTTTTTATTACCGGGAAATTATTTAATGCATATTCCGCTAACAGAACTATAAAAAGCTCTATACCGATAAGAGGAACCAGCAATCTGTGAAAAAGTATCTGTTGTTCATATATACAAAAATTCGGAAACAAAAATAAAACAAACCAAAATATGCAAAATAAAAATTTTTTTCTATCAACAACTTTCCTCACAAACAAATAAATTAATACTGCAATTATTAATGTATCAACAAATATCATAGCCGGCGTAATATGTACATCATAAAGTAAAACAGCAATATCGCCCGGAGTAAAAATTTTGTTAACAAATATCATTAAAGAGTTAACCGCGTTAATAAAAATTATAGGCACAGTAGCAAAACTGGACGGCTGAGGATGCGGTATAGCAATAAATCTACACACAATATATGTAATTACCGCAAGCGTAAAAAATATTAAAACATTTATGATTTGCTTTTTTGAAACTTTATAATTGAATGCATACACAAACGCCGCAAGTATCAATATCAACATAGCAGCTGTTTCTTTGGAAAGAAGCGCCAGAAGTAAAAACATAAAAAATAAAATTAAATTTATAATTTTATTCGTTTCTATGTAATTGATAAAATTTATAAAAGACAAAAGTAAAAATATTGCCATCAGCATTTCTGCGCGCGTGGATACATACACAACATTAGACGACAATATCGGATGTACGGCAAACAACAAACATACCAATTTTGAAATATTTTTGTTAAGTTTTATTTTTACAAAAAACAAATATATCAAATATACTACAAAAATAAACATTACGATATTTGTTAAATGATAAACTTTTGTGTTATACCCAAACAAAATAGTTTCTATAGAAAATGACGACATCAATATAGGTCTGTAATATGTACTTCTGTGTTTGTAGGTGGTATCTTGAAAGAAAATTTTCGGAAGATTTTTAATATTTGAAATATAGTGTACACTATTTGTTATGGACGGTTTATCGTCTAAATCCATAAGTTCAAAATTAACACTTTTACCGTAAAGGAAACCTATAACTACAACCAATACTATTAAGAAAAATATATTTGATTTGATAAAATTCATAATTTTATATCAGCAATTTTTTTCATATCTTTTGGTAACGGAGCAACTAAATCCATCTGTTTTGATGTTACAGGATGCGTAAAAATAATTCTGTAAGAATGCAACATCTGCCTTGTAAACTTCATATCGCCTATATGGTCGCTACCTCCATAAGCAATATCGCCCAAAACAGGATGTCCTATATACTTCATATGGCTTCTTATTTGGTGCGTTCTTCCTGTAATAATATGAACTTGCAATAAACTCATATCTCTGTTTCTTGATAACACTTTAAATTCTGTAATTGCCATTTTTTTTGCAAGCGGACCAACTTCAATAATCTTTCTGTTTGCAAGAGATCTGCCCAAAGGAGCCTCTATTCTTCCGTTCTCTTCCAACACAGCACCTGTAACGGCAGCAATATAAGTTTTATTTATTGTTCTTTTCTGAAACTGTTTTGATAACGATACTTTAGCTTTTTCGTTCTTTGCAAAAATAATTGCACCTGTAGTATCTTTATCAAGTCTGTGTACCATAAACGGACTTATTTTATTTTTAAAGTGATACAACAATGCATTAAGCAATGTCCCCGTTTCGTGCCCATAAGACGGATGCACTACCAAATCGGCCTGTTTGTTTATCACTATAATATCATCATCTTCGTATATAATATCAAGAGGAATTTTTTCCGCTTTCAATGTTATCGGAGCAGTTTCCTCTATCTCATACTCTATAACATCATCTTTCTTTGCTTTATAGCTGGGATGAACTTTTTTACTATTAACCAACACTTTCCCATCTTTAATCATATTTTGAAAATATGTTCTAGAATAATCCTTATGAAGATTATTCAAGTAACAATCAAGACGCTCGGTTAAATTATCTTCTATTATTATTTTATTCATATTACCCCTTGATTGGAAAATTGGAAGCAAAACTGTAAAAATCGCTCTACATTTTATTGTATTCGTATTGTTGACTTTTTTATATTTTTAAGTTATACTATGCATGGACCTTAAGGACACACCACTTGTACCGGTGTTAACTTCTTAAGGTCTTTTATTTTTATCTAAATCGTAAAACAACTTTCCTCTTTGATCTTCGCCAATTGTTATGTATACACTGTATTTATTATCTTTTACTATTATTTCATTAACGAAATAATGAATTTTTTGTATTTCATCATTTCTTTGCTTATAAGGAGATTCTGACTTTTTATATTCAGACGTTTTTAATATTTCCAATAATTTCGGAATAATTAATAACTTTCTTTCGTCAGCGCTAAAACTTTCATATTTATCTCTTGATTTTCTTGATATTCTTATATTTTTATATTCTCCAATATCAACAGGCTTTCCTTGAATATTATCTGCAAAATATTTTATCGCTCTTTTCCTTAATTCTTCTATATTCTTGTAATCACCTAAATATTTTTTTATTTCTTCTTCCGTTATCGTTATTATATTTTTATAAAACTTAACATCTTCGCAAACCATTATAATATCTTGATTTGCTTCTTCCTTGAATATTGAATAAAATTCTCTACTATTATCTATTATCCCTAAAAATATTATATTTTCTTTATTCATTTCAAAAACCTTATAAAACATAAAAGAAAGCAACTTTATTAGTATTTTACAAAATTTTTTAAATTTTATAAAGAAAAAAGACAGAGCTGATGCTATGTTTTCAGCTCTGTCTCAAACGGGATTTCGCTATGTCAAGCCCCGAAATGTTATTATACATATATTTTTGCAAGAACTGTTATACATTTCCAATTGTAACACCACTTGACAAACTATAATCCATATACAATCCACCAACCGCTGAGTTATACACCTCAGCCCTAAACCTATACCCCTGTTGACCTTGAGAAGGCCAAATAGTGTTGATACAAAAAGTTCGATAATATTTATTTGTTCCTGCATTAACTCCTAAAACTTCTGCCTTAGTTATAGTTTCACCACCATAATTAATTCTTCTTCCACCACTTTCTAGTCCAGATAACAAGAAGGTTCCATACTCAGCATAATATTTTTCTTGTGCCGAACGAATAGTTGCAAGCAATGCATATCCTTCTGCTTTTTTAAACTCATTTGTTTTAGATTTATATATAGGAATAGATACAGACATCAAAACAACAAGAACGACAAGAGTAACCGCCAATTCTACCATTGTAAAACCTTTATTTTTCATAAAAGTCCTCCTTTTATATAATTGTAACGCCATTATCAACATGATATATCATTGTTAAATTTCCACTATTTTTACTATTTACCACAGCAAAAAAAGCCTTACCAGGAACATCAGAATTGCTATGCGTTAACTCCCATTGATTAATATCAAAATATGTAAAATATTTGTTGGTTATAGCATTAATACCAAGTATTGGCTCATTACAAGTAAATCTTAAAGCAGCAGTATTAATATCTCTTAAAAAATTTCCATTTTTTATATAGTAATTTTCTTGAGCTGAACGAATAGAAGCAAGAAGAGCATACCCCTCTGTTATTTTTGCTTTTTGAACATGTTCATTATAAATCGGAACAGATACTGTCATTAAAATAATAACTAAAACTATTGTTACTGCTAGTTCCACCAAAGTAAAACCTCTTTCGCAAATATAGACTTTTTTAAGTTTTTTCATAGTATTTCTCCTTTTTATTTTGCTTTTTGGATCTTTACTAGGGGAAAAAAGAATTTTGGAAGGCAAAAAGAAGAGCGACTGTGTAGGGTAGGAACCCGACTACACAGCCGCTAGCTTTCGCCCACAGAGGGGCGAAAGATAAAATCATAAAAATAAATCAACATAGCTTCTGATTTATTCCTACAACTCTTATAACGACTGTTTTTGGAGGTCCTACCTCTTTTGCTTTCACAAAAGCGGTCTTCTACCTCTCGTAAAAGATCCAAAAACATTT
>JAFPUA010000220.1 GCA_017413305.1 Candidatus Ruminimicrobiellum caprinum | reverse complement strand
CGGAAATATTTTTATCAATTATGCAGACATTTATAAAATGAAAAAAAATGTTCTTGCAAAGAAAATTTCTTTTATGCCGCAGAGTATGCAATTTGATTTTTCTTTTAAAGTAAAAGATTTTGTTATGTTTGGCAGATATCCATATATTAATATGTTTAAACCCGCATCAAAAGAAGATTTTAAAGTGGTTGAAGATATTATGAATTTTACTGAAATTACGGAGTTTGCCGAAAGAAATATAAATGAACTTTCAGGCGGAGAAAAACAGAAAGTTTTGTTAGCACAAACTCTCGTTCAGCAGACGGATATTATCGCCCTTGATGAACCGACATCTCATCTTGATATCGGTAGCCAAGCAACAATTTTTAAATTATTAAAAATGTTAAACGAGAAATATAACAAAACAATTATTGCTACAGTTCACGATTTAAACTTAGCAGGCGAATTTTGTTCCGATATTGTTTTACTTGATAATAAAAAAGTTTTAAATTTCGGTAGTGCGGAGAAAGTTTTAAATTATTCCGATATAGAGAAAGTTTATAATACCAAAGTGGTTGTAAAAACTAATCCGGTATCAAATAAACCGATAATTATACCGGTTTACAAATAATAAAGGAGAAAAAAGGAAATGAAGAAGTTAGTTAGTATCGCAGTAGCATTGTTAATGGCATCAACATTTTCGCCGAATGTTTTTGCTGCAGTTAGTCAAGATGGCGAAGCAGACGAAGTGTTTTTGTCTTTGACAAAATCGCCTGAGAAGTTAAGTGATTTAACCACAAATTTAACGGTTATCACCGAAGAAGAAATTAAAGAAAAAAGTGCTAAAACTTTAGGCGACATTATTGAAGGTGAAGTAGGTATCTCTTACAAAAGTAATGGCCCTTTGGGACAGACACAGTCTGTATTTATGAGAGGTGCAACTTCTGCACAGACATTAGTGTTGATCGATGGTAGAAAAGTAAATGAAATTGCACTTGCAACAGCTGATTTTACGGCAATTCCTGCAAGTATGATAGAAAGAGTTGAAATTATTAGGGGTTCCGGTGCGGCAGTTTACGGAACAGGTGCTTTCGGCGGTGTAATTAATGTTATTACCAAGAAAGCAACGGAAGATACCCCTAATGTTAATCCGTATTTTTCTTTTGGCACATTTAAAACAATGAATGCAGGTATTACAGGTGCTTATGCCAATGATTGGATATCTATTTTAGCTGCACCGTCAATGACAAGTTCCGACGGTTATAGACCAAATTCTTTTTATAATTCCAAAAATATTTTCGGTAAAATAGCAGTAAAACCTACCGAAAATTCGGAATTTGTTTTGTCAGGTCAGGCATACAATGCAGATATTGGTAATCCTGGCACAAAATCAGCTCCTACACCTATGGCAAAACAATTTGAAGATAATAACTACTTAAGACTTGATTATAATACGAAAATAGATGATTTTAATATCAATGTATTCGGATATAATTCTAATTCAATGAGAAAAGCCAGTGATTTTGGCACAGGATGGCCTTGGTACGGTAGTTATAATACCTCCGATACCGGTGTAAAAGGTACTGTTTCGTATAAAGATTTCTTAACTTTAGGATTGGAATACGATAAAGTAGAATTTAAACAGAAAGATGTTTTAACAGATACGGAAGAAATAAATAAATTCAGAGAATCTGCTGCAGCTTACTTGCAGGCAGTTTTAACTTTTGGAAAATTAACATTGATACCTGTTGTCAGAGGCGATATAAATAACGATTATGAAGATGTTTTCACACCTGCACTCTCCGCAATTTATAAACTTACTGATGAAATAAAACTTTCCGGTAATGTAAGTAAAGTTTTCAGAGCTCCGTCATTTAATGACTTATATTTCCCTTGGATGTGTAACCCGGATTTGAAACCGGAAAAAGGTTGGTCTTATGATTTAGGTGTAGAATATTCTCAGGGTAAATTTACCGGTATGGTAACCGGTTTTTACATTGATTCCGAAGATTTAATTAACTATGATTCAATGTGGATACCGCAAAATATAGACAAAGCCAGACAGTATGGTTATGAAGTAGGTTTAAAATACGATATGATGAAAGAAGTTTCTCATAAATTAAATTATACATATACAAGAGCTGAAGATAAAAACACTCACACGGATTTAATTTATAAACCTATGCATGTTTTGAATTATATTTTGGCAGTAAAACCTATAAAAGCTCTTAAGATATCTGCAGATGTTTCTTATGTTACTTCAACCTTATGTGAAACAGGAGATTATTTAGACGATTATTGCTTGCTCGGTGCAAGAGCAGACTATCAGATAATGGAATATGTTTCTTTATGGGTTAAAGGAAACAACTTAACAAATAACGATAAATATCAGTTGAGTTATGATTATCCGATGCCGGGAATTACGGGGACAGCGGGAATAGATATAAGATTCTAATTGCGACCGAAATATTTTGACTACAATATTGAAACGCAAGAACTCGAGTATTATAAGACATACACTTCGTTCTTGCGTTTCTTTATTTCGCCATAAACTTTTGAGTTTTTGTTGGTGTTCGTTAATTTTGTTGATACATTTTCATCTTTTTTTATTTCTAAGCTTTGACTATCTTTTTATAAGATGATATTTTATTTTTTCTTCAGTTCTTTTCTTAGTGAATAAAATTCAGTTTTAAGTTTTTTTATTTCGGTTTCAATCAAAACTATTCGTTCAATCACATCAATACTTAAATTATCAACTCCTGTATTGTTCCCGCCAAGGAAATAATCAGAAGAAACATTTAAAGCTTTTGCTAATTTTGTCAATGTGCTTGTCTTTGGATTTGATTTTCCGTTTATCCATTGGCTTATCATTTGTTGTTTTACGCCCATTTTATTGGCTAAATCTTTTTGCGTAAAATTTTTATCTGTCATAGCAATTTCTATCAATTTGCCAATATTTGTTCTTGTCATCATTTTCTCCAAAAAGTCTTGACTTATTACAAAATTTCTTGTATAATACAAGTAAATACAAGTAAAATATATGTTTTAAATAAAAATAAAACTAAAAGCCGAGCAAAACTGCATCATAGCTGCATTTTTGAATATCAAATTATCGCAAAACAATTTGATAACTTTATATAAAATCTTTCTCGGCTTATTATAGCAAATTTAAATTTTAAATAAAAGGAGAAATTTTATGAAAAAGATAAAAGGGTTTACTTTAACTGAAGTGATAATTACGATGATGATTGTTATTGTTTTATCATTAGTGTCTTTGCCGATTTATAAAGGACGACACTCCAATCTTTCAAAATTAGCGGAAGGATATGCTCTTCTTGGGGCAATAAGAGATGCTCAAATTAGTTACTATAATGAATATGGAAATTTTTTAGCAGCAGTTCATTCATACGGTATAGGGACTAGTAGGGTTGATAATGGAGTAGCAACATCTTTTGATCCTGTATTAGGAATAAATGCAATAAATAACAAGTATTTTTCTTTGTTTAATTTTAATCCTCCAGGAATTAGTGTTCAAGAAGGAAAAATTAACTATATTGTGACAATGAAAGTTTTTAGCCAGAAAGCCGGCTCGATAACTCAAATATTTAATATAACAGAAAGAAATGAACCTATAGTAAATGGGGCGAATACAGATTTGTCTTTTTAAAATTTTGGGACAATATAGTTCCAATATGGCAGGATGGTGACATAGCGACCATCCTGTCTTTTTGTTAAATTTTATCGGCAAGAAATGTTAATTAGTTCAAAGTATTATTGACTTTTTGCCGATAAAGAGCTATAATATTTATGCAAATTAAAGAGGTAAAAATATGAAATATTTCTCAGTATCAGAATTGGCAAAAAAATGGAAACTTTCGGAAAGAACGGTAAGAAATTACTGTTCTACAGGAAAGATTACTGATGCATTTCTTGAAGAAAATGTATGGAAAATTCCAAATACTGCAGAAAGACCGGAAAGAAAAAACAAAAAAAATGAAGAGTTATCTATTCTTGATATTATAAGACAGGAAAAATCATCAAAAATATCCGGAAGGCTGTATCACAAAATTCAAATAGATTTAACATATAATTCCAATCACATTGAGGGGGGAACTCTTACCCACGAACAAACAAGATATATATTTGAAACAAATACAATAGGAATTGAAGATAGTTCTGTTAAAGTAGACGATATTGTTGAAACAGCTAATCATTTTAAGTGTATAGATATGATTATCGATAATGCAAATTATGATTTAAGTGAAAATTTTATAAAAAAACTTCATTTAACTCTAAAAAGCGGTACTTCAGACAGCAGAAAAAATTGGTTTGCCGTTGGAGATTATAAAAAGCTTTCAAATGAAGTCGGCGGTTTAGAAACGACATCACCAAAAAAAGTATCTTTTGAAATAAAAAAACTATTATCTTCATATAACAAAAAAAATAAAAAGACTTTTGAAGATTTATTAGATTTTCATTATAAATTTGAAAAAATTCATCCTTTTCAGGATGGCAACGGAAGAATAGGAAGATTAATTCTGTTTAAAGAGTGTTTAAAAAATAATATTGTGCCTTTTATAATAACAGAAGACTTAAAACTTTATTACTACAGAGGATTGGCACAATGGAATAATCAAAAAGGTTATTTGCTTGATACATGTCTTACTGCCCAAGATAGATTTAAAGTAGTAATAAAAAATTTGTGTCCGAATATCAAATTTTAAAATCATTTATACATCTATAAAAAAATTGCGAATGGCGATTTTTTTTTGTATAATATAGAGTTATGAAAAATATTAAAATAAAATTCACTTTAGTTTTAATATCAGTGGTTTTATTTTTGTCGTCGGCAGAACTTTTTGCTGCGAACAAAAATATAATATTTTTTGCGGAAAGTTTTGAAAATGTTCCCGAAAAAATTATTTCTAAAATGGAAAAGTGTGATAAATTTTGTTTATCTGTACCGTTTGATAGGACAAAATTTATCAATAAAAATGTACAGAGATTAATAACTGCCCGTAAGATAGAACCTACGATAAAAATATCGGAACCATATTTTCCGTTAATATCAACGGAAATAGTTTTAAGTTCTTCAACAAATATAGTACTGAATAAAACGGAAAATTTTAAACAGTTTCTACAGAATTATAAAGACAGTTACAGAAGCACTTTTGAAAAAAATAAGCATGGAATATTTTTGAGAGGTTCTGCGCTTGACGATAATATTTTAAATGAGTTTTACAGATACAATATTTTGTGGACTACCGCAAAGGCAGAAAACGAAAATACAAAAGGAGTATTTTTTAAAAACGGTGTTGCACTGTTTGTTTCTTACTATGATATCCCTAACAATAATGCTAAAATGAGAACATTTTTTGCATCGCTGACTACGGAATATACTCCTATAATTTTGACTGAAGCTCAAGTAAAAAACGAGTGGTTTATGATGAGTTTGATAAACTATATTGAGGAAACAAAAAATATTGATGCAATTCTTCCTATAGATGCAGCATATTATTTGTATGGAAAGCGTAGAAATGTTTCTTTTGATATGGCTTCAGTTTCGGATATTCCGGCAGAAAATAAGTTAAAATTGTATTTGGCAGATAATGAACTGAATAATTGTAAAACTTCATCGGAACAATATCAAATACTTAATGATGAAGTTTCCAATATGTACAGCTACGATGTTATAAACGGTATAAATACGGGTGATCAAAGCGCCGAAAAACTTTTTGATATTTCTTATAACAATGTTTTCCGTGTATTGAACAAAAAGTTGCCTAATATGAAAGATTATGAAGATATCCTTGCAAGTTGCAATACAACTTCTTCCGGTAACGGAGCGTGCAAATTTGTAAAAATTTCAAACACTGCTATAAGGATAAATAATGCCGGAGAATGTTTTACGGCTTTTACGGTAAGAAATAACGGCAGTTCTATAACTTTCGAAACAAATATAAATACGCAAAAAGCAGACTATTATGACATTTATATAGATATGAACGCACTTGCTTATGCCGGAGAACAAAGAGGTATAAAGCCGCTTAATGTGTTTATGGCTCCGGAACACGGTTGGGAATATGCTATAAGAGTTACATCCGAAGCTGTAAATGTATATAAATTTATTGCAAATAGAGTGGAACTTGTTAAAACTTTTGATACTACAAGCATAACAAGAATTTCTGTTTCTTCGGATATTTTAAGAGGTAATCCGTTGAATTGGTACTATCAGGTTGTTGCAGTTAAAGACGGAGAGCCTGTTGATTTTATAGAATCTGCATCAAATAAAGAAAAACTGTTGAAAGTTTCTCCTTTGCAGATAGATATGTTTAATTATAAAAATTAGGTTTTATTTTATGAAAAAATTTTTAACTTTTGTTTTGTTTCTGTTTTGTTTTTTGTTTGTAAGTGTTCGTGCGGAAGAACCTGTTACAATTTCTACACAAACGAACATTGATACACAAAAATTAAATGTAATTCTTGACGGAAATAATTATGACGGAATGAATGTTTATGATATTTCCGGCAGTAAATTCTTTGCTCTTAAAGAGATAGCAACACTTTACAATGCAAGGTTGCAATGGTATTCCGTAAGTAAAAAAGTGTCGCTTAACCTAAACAATAAATCAGTAGATATTTTTTATGATACGAGAAAAGTTGCTTTCGGTAAAAAGAAAGAAAAACTTTCAATTCCATCTATAATGTTAGACGGAATTGTATATGTTCCCGTAGAATTTTTAGAGTTAAAGAAATTTTCCGATATTTCTGAAACTGTAGTTAGCTTTGATGCAAAAAATCAAGTTCTAAATGTTACATCTAAGTCCAATATATCTGCGGTAAGATATTATACTAAACCGGACAATACGGAGATTGTAATAGAAATTGAAGAAAAGATGACTCATACAGTCAGAAAAGGTAAAAATTCTATAATTATTGCATTTCAGCGTGGTAGAGTGGCAAAAGATAGCGTTAAAGCGGATAATGGTGCAATAAAAGATATTTCTTACGAAACTGTCGGAAGAGAGGCTGTAT
>JAFPUA010000219.1 GCA_017413305.1 Candidatus Ruminimicrobiellum caprinum | reverse complement strand
TTGTTGCTGCTTCGTTAGATCTGCGAATCAACTCAAGAAATTTAGGATAAACAACTATTGTCAACAAAAGAATCAATGCTAACAATACAATCACATCCACCATACTAAAACCTTTCTTATTAGACATTATATACTCTCCTTAAAAAAATACTTAATTTTCAGACATTTGCAACAATCTTGCCAACTCATCTTTTTTAGAGCTGTACTCCATTGCAATTTTAGGAGTAATTTTTCTTTTCATAACATTTTCGAACAACGATTGATTCATCGTCTGCATACCATACTGTCTGTTAAGCTGTATAACGGAATACAACTGTTCTATTTTCATTTCTCTTATAAGATTTTTTACGCTGTCGTTAGCAAGCATTATTTCACACACCATCGTCATACCGTCGCCTGTTGCACACGGTAAAAGCTGTTGAGAAAATACTGCTTTTAAAGTTAATGATAACTGAGACCTTATTTGTGCCTGCTGCTCTGCAGGAAAAGATGTAACGATTCTGTTTATCGATGAAGATGCATCCATAGTATGCAGCGTTGCAAAAACCAAATGTCCTGTTTCTGCAAGCGTAAGGGCAGCTTCTATAGTTTCATAATCTCTCATTTCTCCGATAAGAATTACATCCGGATCTTGTCTTAAAACATATTTTAAGGCATCATGAAAAGATTTTGTATCAGACCCTATTTCTCTTTGGTTTACTATACAATTTTTATGCTTATGCAAATATTCTATAGGATCTTCCAAAGTAATAATATGCTCTCTTCTTTTTTCATTAATATAATCTATTATGGATGCGAGAGTTGTAGTTTTACCAGAACCTGTGGCTCCTGTAATAAGAACTAATCCTTTCGGAAGATTTACTACATCATAAATAACTTTTGATAAATTCAATTCTTCAAATGTGTATGTTCTATCCGGAATATATCTTAAAGCTGCAGAAACAGAACCTCTCTGTTTAAAAACATTTATTCTGACTCTACCCTTTTTAGCAACGGGAATGGACGCATCCAATTCATGTGTTTCTTCAAACTTTTTTATCTGCTGTTCAGTTAAAACGGAATATACAAGCCTTTGAGCTTCATCCGGAGTAAGTTTCTCTTCTCCGACAGGTCGCAAAACTGTATTAACCCTCATCATAGGAGGAACACCAACAACGATATGTAAATCGGAAGCGTTTCTTGTTGCGGCAAGATCAAGCAACTTTAGTAAATCGTACATTTATTTTCCTCTCTCCATCATTTTTTTATATACTGATTTCGGGACAAAATTTTTAAAATTCCCGCCAAGAGAAGCTATTTCTCTCACGGTACTTGACGATAAAAATGTATACTCTTGATCAGGAACGAGAAATATAGTTTCTACTTCCTGTTTCATTTTTCTGTTCATAAGTGCCATCTGAAATTCATACTCGAAATCTGATAACGCTCTTAAACCTCTAACTATACAAAAGCTGTCTATCTTGTCAAGATAATCTACCAAAAGGCCTGAGAAAGAAGATACTTTTACATTTTTTATATCGGCAACAGCATCTTTCATCATCGAAACCCTATCGTCTAAAGAAAACATATGCTTCTTGTTACAATTATGCGTAACAGCAACAATAACTTTAGAAAATATTTTTGATGCTCTTTTTATAATATCTATATGTCCGTTAGTAGGCGGATCAAAACTGCCTGGATATACTGCCACTATATTTTCCATACTCGTATATTATACATAATTCCTATATTTTTATCAACAAAAAAGTTTTATTTTAATCTTGAATTTTCTTTTCGGAAATTCCGCCGGCATTACCAAAGCCTTTAACGGTTCTTTTAACAATATCTCTGGAAAGCTTTTCCCAAATATATTCTCTTGCGGTATCCTCTGTCATACCACCAAAACCAACCTTAACTTGATCAGCATATATCTGTATTCCTTCCATATTCGGTTCTACCCAAAGAGTAATATTTTCATGTTTGTCAATAAAATAAACATTTATCAATATCCACAATTTATACTGTTCTGTAACCATATTAGAATCATAAGTTAAAGGCTGTAAAGTATATCTTTTTATTTCGCATACTACTACTCCATCACTTTCATCTTCGTTTGTAACGACCGAAAGTCTGCCGTCTCTCATAAACTCATCTATTATTGCATTTGTAAATTTGTCTTCCAGACCATACTGATTTGTATTATTTACAACAGGACGAACATAAACATTTTTTATGTACGCAGGAAGCAGCTGCGGTGCAGGATCATAAGGAGATGCACAGGAAACAAGAACTGACGCAACGAAAAACAATGACAAAAATAATTTTTTCATAAAAACCTCTTACTTTACTACCACATTAATAATTTTTGCTTTTATATAAATAAACTTAACGATATTTTTGCCTTCAAAAATCGATTTTAATTTATCGTCGGATAAAACTATATTTTTAACTGTCGCTTCGTCTGCGGAAACATCAATATTTATTCTGCCTTTAAGCTTACCGTTTACCTGAACAGGAACTTCTATTGTATCCTGCTTAATATATTTTTCTTCAAACTTCGGCCATGCTGCTACGGAAACACAATCTTTATGTCCGAGCAGACTCCAAATTTCCTCACACAAATGAGGAGTAAACGGAGACAACAATTTTACTATTGTTTCATAAACTTGTTTTGATAAACCATCATCATTGGAGTGATGTTTATAAACATACATTGCATTAACAAGTTCCATAACTGCAGAAATTGCAGTATTGAACTGATGTTTTTTATCTATATCTTCAGTGACTCTTTTTATGCAAACATGCATACTTCTTAATAAATCTTCTTTTGCTTTTTCCGTTGCAGGTTCTTGAGCTTTTGTATTAACAACTTCCTGCAATCTCCAAACTCTGTTAATGAATCTCCAACAACCTTCTACACCGTCGCTGGACCAATCAAGCTGTTTTTCCGGAGGCGCAGCAAAAAGTATAAAAAGTCTTGCCGTATCCGCACCGTACTTTGATACTATCTCATCGGGACTTACAATATTTCCTTTCGATTTTGACATTGCACTTCCGCCGAGAGTAACCATACCTTGTGTTAATAAATTTGTAAAAGGCTCATCACTATTAACAAGTCCCATATCTCTTAAAACTTTGTGCCAAAATCTGGAATAAATCAAGTGCATACATGCATGCTCGATACCGCCGACATACTGATCAACCGGCATCCAATAATTAGCTTCCTTGCTGTCAAAACATGCTTTATCGTTGTGTGCATCCGTATATCTTAAAAAATACCATGAAGAATCTACAAATGTATCCATAGTATCAGTTTCTCTTCTTGCCGGTCCGCCACATTTAGGACATTTTGTATTTACAAATTTTTCATCTGACTGCAAAGGCGATTTACCGTCATTTGTAAACTTAACATCAGTCGGAAGAATAACAGGTAAATCTTTTTCGTCAACAGGAACAATACCGCATTTATCACAATGCACCATCGGTATAGGTGTTCCCCAACATCTCTGCCTTGATATCAACCATTCTCTCAATTTATAATTTGTAGTTCTTTTTCCCCAACCTTGTTCTTCAACCCACAAAGGCATTTTTATTCTGGCATCTTCGGAAGTTATTCCGTTAAACTTGCCGGAATTAATCATAACACCTTCACCTTCGTAAGCTGCTTTTGTTATATCACCATCTTTACCCTGTATAACAGGAATTATTTCAACATTGTATTTCTTTGCAAATTCCCAGTCTCTCTGATCGTGAGCAGGCACAGCCATAATGGCACCCGTTCCGTATCCCATTAAAACATAATCTGCAACAAACAAAGGAACATTTTTGCCGGTTGCAGGATTAACAATAGAAACTCCGTCGAGTTTAACACCTGTTTTTTCTTTTGAAGAAGATCTTTCGATATTTGATTTTAATGAACTTGCAGTAATATATTTTTCAACTTCAGCCCAATTTTTAATTTTATCTTTAAACTCTTTTAATATAGGATGTTCCGGTGAAACAACCATAAATGTTACACCAAAAATTGTATCGGGACGCGTAGTAAAAATTTCAAGTTTTTTATCGCTTCCCGCAATATCAAAGTTCATACTTGCACCGTGAGATTTTCCTATCCAGTTTTTCTGCATGGCAAGAACCTGTTCAGGCCAACCGGAAAGAAGCTTATGTCCTTCAAGAAGTTCATCTGCATACTGAGTAATTTTTATAAACCACTGTTCAAGCTCTTTTTGTTCAACATTACTGTGACATCTCCAACACTGGCCTTCGGACACCTGTTCATTTGCAAGAACAGTCTTACATTCAGGGCACCAGTTAACATTGGATTTTTTTCTAAATACCAGACCTTTCTTGTACATATCCAAAAATATTTTTTGATTCCATCTGTAATATTCGACATCGCAAGTTGCAAGCTCTCTATCCCAATCGTAAGAGATACCAAGCATTTTCAACTGTTCTCTCATTCTTGCAATATTTTGTTTAGTCCACTTTTCAGGAGCAATATTATGTTTTATTGCAGCATTTTCTGCAGGAAGTCCAAACGCATCCCAGCCCATCGGCTGAAGGACATTTTTGCCCTGCATTCTGTTAAACCTTGCAAAAACATCGCCGATACTGTAATTCCTCACATGTCCCATATGGAGATTTCCGGACGGATACGGAAGCATTACCAATATGTAATATTTTTCCTTATTTTCATCCATTACTGCTTTAAAAATTTTCTGATCTGCCCAAACTTTCTGCCACTTTTTCTCTACGTTTAATACATCATACTCTGCCATTTTTTACCTCTATATTTATAAAAAATTTTCCCCTATCAAAATAAAATGTTCCAGGTTTCCCTTCGGGCCTTTTAAGCCGGAATCTTGTTCTTTTAGTACCGCCATATTTAAACTTTCAACAACATTCTTTATTTTATCAATTGCTTTCTGTCTTAATTTTTCGTCTTTAACTACACCTTTTTTTACTTCTCCCGGCTCCAGCTCAAACTGCGGTTTAATCATTGCAATAATATTGCCGGAAGAAGAAACTATCTCACTTGCCAAAGGTAAAATCTTATCCAACGAAATAAAAGAAACATCTATCGTTATTATATCTATATCATCTTTTAAAAGATTTTTATCAAAATATCTAAAATTTACATTTTCTATATTGACGACTCTCGGATCGTTTCTCAGTTTGTAATGAAGCTGTGCAGTGCCGACATCAACAGCATAAACTTTTTTTGCACCGTGCTGAAGCATACAGTCGGTAAAACCGCCGGTTGATGCTCCTATATCCATACAAACTTTATCCGTAAAATCTATTTCAAACAACTTTAAAACTGATTCAAGTTTTAACCCGCCGCGTGAAACATATGGATTTTGTTTTTCTATTTCTATCAAATCGTCGTCAGAAACTTGAAACCCTGCCTTAGTTATTTTTTCGCCGTTAACTAAAACTTCTCCTGCCATTACAAGAGCTTGTGCTTTGGAACGGCTCTCTGCCAAATTTTTTTCAAATATAACTACATCAAGTCTTTTTT
>JAFPUA010000218.1 GCA_017413305.1 Candidatus Ruminimicrobiellum caprinum | reverse complement strand
TTTTGCAGGAAATATTTTAAGACAACCTATGATGACGGAAAACGATATTCCTATCAGAATAGGTAATTCTTCATTGCTTTCATCAAACAGACTAACTGAAACGGAATACAAAATGCTTCCTAATGCAGATTATATTATGAACAATACTTTTTGGGTTGGAGTTTTTCCGGAACTCGGCAAAAAAGAAATGAACAGAATTTCCGATTTAATTCATAAATTCATTAAAGAAAGTTCAAAATAAAATTTTAGGATAAAAAATGAAGTTTACGGAATTAGAATTAAAAGGTGCATATTTGATAGAACTTGAAGAGTTTAAAGATGATAGAGGAACTTTTTCGAGACAATTTTGTAAAAATGAATTTGCAAAATATGGCGTAAATTTTGATGTTTGCCAATGTAATATTTCAAAAAATTATAAAAAGAACACCATAAGAGGAATGCACTATCAGAAATCTCCTTTTTTGGAACCTAAAATAGTTTCTTGTTTAGGCGGAAGTTTTTATGATGTTATTGTTGATTTAAGAAAAGATTCTCCTACATATCTGCAATGGGGGGGGATAGAACTTACAAGTAGTAATAATAAAATGCTATATATTCCTCCAATGTTTGCACATGGATTTCAAACTTTGGAAGATGATACGACGGTTTATTATCAATTAGGAGAGTTCTTTAAACCGGAATGTTATGCAGGTTTGAGATATGATGATCCTAAATTAGGTGTAAAATGGAAAGATTTTGGTTTTGACCCAATTATGAATGATAGGGATAAAAATTATGAATTGTTGTAAAAGAGTTCTCGTAACAGGAGCAACAGGGTTAATTGGTAAAGAACTCATAGAACCGCTTAAAGAAGCTGGTTTTGATATTTTTGCAATTACTATAGATAAAAATAATCCTGATAATTGTGTTCATTGGATATCAGGTAATTTATTTGATGAAAATAGTATAAAAACTGTAATGGAAGAAGTTAAGCCTGAATATTTATTAAATATGGCATGGTGCACGACTGGAGATTATTTAAGTTCTGATACAAATTATAAATTTTTAAGAGCAGGGATAAGTCTTTTAAAATATTTTAAAGATAATGGTGGAAAAAGAGCTGTATTTGCAGGAACCTGCTTTGAATATAAATTTAAAGATTCTTCATTAAAAGAAACTGATGAGCTTGATGCAGATAAAACTGTATATACATTTTGTAAAAATAAGCTTCATGAGGTAGCTGAATTTTTTTGTGGAATGAACAATATAAGTTTCGGTTATGGAAGAATATTTTATGTTTACGGAAGAAATGAAGATAAAACAAGATTGACTGGTATGATTATTGATAAGCTTTCAAGAAATGAAGAGGTAATAATAAAAAGCGGAAAGTTGTATAAAGATTATATGTATGCCAAAGATATAGCAGGAGCATTTGTTGCTTTGTTAAATTCTAAAGTTGAGGGTTCAGTAAATATCTGCACGGGCAAAGCTGTTTCGATTAAAGATTTTGCTTTAGAAATCGGCAAACAAATGGGAAAAGAAAATTTAATTAAATTTAAAGATGAACCATCAAATCAACCTCCGATTATAGTTGGAGATAATTCAAAGTTGACAAAAGAAGTAAGGTATGAATATAAACTTTCTTTAAAAGATGGGGTAAAGTTGTTGATGGAGAGTTTAATATAGAAGTTTGTTGTTTTTATAAGGTTACAAGAAAATGAAAAATATAAAAAAAATACTTTCTGTTGAATATAATATTGCACACGATATTATACGGCCAAGTATATATAAGCATTTTAAAGAACTTGGCTATGATGTTGAATTTTTGCTTGCGGAAAGTAATACAAAAAAACGTTGGAATTTTTTTACAAGAATTAATGATGAAATTAAAACAACTACTGTAACATATGATGAAATGGATAGAATTCTAACATCAAATAAAATTAGAGAATTTGATTTTATAATCTTTAATACTTCTTTTTCTTTTATGCCGGATTTTAAAAATATAAATATGCCTATAATAGAGTCAATATACAAAAATACAGGTAAAATTCCAAATCCCAAATATGGATTTTTAACAATTCCTCCTCATGTAAGTGGATATTTTAAGGGAGATAAACGTTTGTTAAAAAATAATAAATATAACGGGATGTATGTTTTAAATCATGTTGGGTATAGAAATTTGCCAATGTTAAGTGCGAATTGGTTTGGAAAAGTGAATATAACTTCAAAATCAAAAGAAAATATATTTCTTGCAACAGGAAATATTGCTCCGCATCAAAAAAATCATAAGTTGTTAATAACAGCAGTTGATAAATTAGTTAAAGATGGAATTACAAATTTTAAAATAGTAATTAATGGAGTTGGTGAAAAACTTGAAATTCCAGAAAACTTAAAAAAATACTTTAATTTTTTAGGAGAGAATAAACCTGATAAATTATTTGAAATAATAGAGAGCTGTGATTTTATAACAGCACTTCTCGATAGTTCTGTTGCTTGGCAAAAAGAACAGTATGGTCATGGAACTTGTTCTTGTGTATTAATGTATTCTTTAGGTTTTATAAAACCTTTAATAATTGAAGATTATTTTGCTTGCAATTATGGATTAGATAAAAAAAATAGTTTGATTTACAAAGGACAAAATTTATATTTTGCAATGAAACGAGCAATTTTGTTATCTAGTAACGAATATCAGGAAATTCAGAAAGCCCTCAAAGAATATTCAGATAAATGTACAATTCAAACATTAAAAGATCTAAAAAAAACATTGGAAATATCAAAAGTTAATTCTAGATTTGATAAATTTAATGTTTTTAAAAGTATGTTTTTAAAAAAAATAAAAAAATTATTTAAACAAATTCTTAATGTTAAAACGATAAATAAAGATAAAGATTATAAGATAATCAAAATTTTAGGTTTTAAAATAAAAATAAAG
>JAFPUA010000217.1 GCA_017413305.1 Candidatus Ruminimicrobiellum caprinum | reverse complement strand
TCCTATTGTTCCTACGTTTACATGTGGCTTTGATCTATCAAATTTTTCTTTTGCCATTTGTTTTTTCTCCTGTTTTTATACTTTTAAATTATATTTTCTTTTCTAATATTTTATCTGCAATCTGTTTAGGAACTTCTTCATAATGAGAAGGTTCCATACTGTAGTTTCCTCTTCCCTGCGTTAAAGAACGAAGAGTTGTGGAATAACCAAACATTTCAGATAATGGAACATTTGCTTTAATGTGTTCAATCTTATTTACAGGTTCCATACTGATAATTTTTCCTCTTCTTGAGTTCAAATCACCAATAACATCTCCCATATAATCTTCAGGAACTATAACTTCTGTTTTCATTATAGGTTCCAAAATTACTGGATTTGCTTTTTTGCAAGCATCTTTAAATGCCATAGAACCTGCAATCTTAAATGCCATTTCCGAAGAGTCCACTTCGTGGAAAGAACCGTCTGTTAAAGTAACTCTAACATCAACAACAGGATAACCTGCAAGTACACCTGATGTTAAAGCTTCTCTAATACCTTTTTCAACAGCAGGTATATATTCTCTAGGAATAACACCACCGACGATTTTGTTTACAAATTCAAAACCTTTCGCAGGAGGTAACGGTTCCAATGTTATAATAACATGTCCATACTGACCTCTACCACCTGTCTGTCTGATGTACTTAGATTCAGCATCTGCTGTCTTTCTAACAGTTTCTCTGTAAGCAACTTGAGGCTTACCAACATTTGCTTGAACGTTGAATTCTCTTCTCATTCTGTCTACCAAAACATCCAAGTGAAGCTCACCCATACCGGAAATGATGGTCTGATTTGTTTCTTCATCACTTCTAACGGTAAATGTCGGGTCTTCTTCTGCAAGTCTTGATAAGGCATTTGCCAACTTTTCTTCATCGGCTTTAGATTTTGGCTCAATTGCAACCGAGATAACAGGATCCGGGAATTCCATAGATTCCAAAATTACAGGTTTAGCTTCATCACAAAGTGTGTCGCCTGTACCCGTATTTTTCAATCCTACTACTGCAGCAATATCACCTGCTCTTACTTCTTTTACTTCTTCTCTGTTGTTTGAATGCATTCTTACGATACGAGAAATTCTTTCCTTACCGTTCTTGGTAGGATTGAATACATAAGAACCGCTTTGCAAAGTTCCAGAGTAAACTCTAATATAGGTGAGCTTTCCTATAAAAGGGTCTGCCTGTATTTTAAAAGCCAAAGCTGCGAAAGGAGCATTATCGTCAGCTGACCTTACAGTTTCTTCATTTGTATTTGCATCTGTACATTTTATATCTTTTCTGTCTAAAGGTGATGGTAAATAATCACAAACTGCATCCAACATTGGTTGTACACCTTTATTTTTAAATGATGTTCCACAGAAAACCGGGATTAATTTTATTTGAAGTGTTGCATTTCTTATTGCTTGTTTAATTTGAGGGATTGTAGGTTCTTTTCCTTCCATATAGCAGTTCATAACATCGTCACTGTAATCTGCTATAAGTTCTATCATCTTTTCTCTTAATTCTTTTGCTTTATCTACTAAATCTGCAGGAATGTCTGTTATATCAAATTTTGCACCTAATTCTTCTCCGTGCCATATATAAGCTTTCATTTGAACCAAATCAACAACACCTTGGAAATTTGATTCTGAACCTATAGGAATTTGCATTGTAAGAGGTGTTGCGCCTAACTTTTCTCTGATTTGCTCTATAACCATGAAATAGTCTGCACCGATTTTATCCATTTTGTTTGAAAAAACGATTCTTGGCACATTATATTTATCGGCTTGTCTCCAAACGGTTTCGGATTGCGGTTCAACTCCGTTTCCGGAATCGAATACAACAACTGCGCCATCAAGAACTCTTAAAGATCTTTCTACTTCTGCCGTAAAGTCAACGTGTCCCGGGGTATCTATGATATTAAACTGCATATCTTGCCATTTACAATATGTAGCAGCGGAACAAATAGTAATACCTCTTTCTCTTTCCTGTTCCATCCAGTCCATCGTTGCAGCACCTTCATGAACTTCACCGATTTTGTGAGTTCTTCCGGTATAAAAAAGAATTCTTTCTGTTGTTGTGGTTTTACCGGCATCAATGTGAGCGGCAATACCGAAGTTTCTAATCTTTTCTAATGAAAATTCTCTAGCCATTTTCTTTCCCTGATATTTTTATTTTACATAAATATTTTCTTGTTTTTTTTAATAACAAAAATATGCAAAGCATAACGATTTTTTCGTCATACATGCACGATAAAACATATATTTTTCTTACAAAAAAAACTTATGTAAGTTATTGCATTATATCTAAAAATTATTTTAAAGTCAATACTTTTTCTATAAATTTATTGTCTTAAATATTTTAACGCATTTATTGCTTTTTGGTGATTAG
>JAFPUA010000216.1 GCA_017413305.1 Candidatus Ruminimicrobiellum caprinum | reverse complement strand
TGAACAGTCAGGATAAGACGTCTATTACGCCAAGATCCTTGATTAATATTACTCCATTTACCGCACAAATAAGAAAGTTCTTTGGAACTTCTCAGTTGTCGCAGTTTATGGACCAAATCAATCCTCTTTCAGAGCTTACACATAAGAGAAGACTTTCGGCATTAGGTCCCGGAGGTTTGAACAGAAAGAGAGCAGGATTCGAAGTTAGAGATGTTCATTACACGCATTATGGTCGTGTATGTCCTATCGAAACTCCTGAAGGTCCAAACATCGGTTTGATAACTTCTTTGTCAGCTTATGCAAGAGTTAACAAATACGGTTTGATTGAAACACCTTATAAAAAAGTTGAAAACGGTAAAACAACCGATAAAATCGAATACATGACTGCAGACGAAGAAGATGATTTGTTTGTAGCTCAGGCAAATACACCTATCGATGATAAAGGAAATTTCCTTACGGATTTAGCTCAGGGCAGACACTTGAACGATTTCTTGTTCAAAACTCCTGAAAAAGTTGACTATATGGATATTTCTCCTATGCAGGTAGTTTCTGTATCTGCTGGTCTTATTCCTTTCTTGGAACATGACGATGCAAACAGAGCTTTGATGGGTTGTAACATGCAGAGACAGGGCGTACCTTTGCTTGTTGCAGAACAGCCTTTGGTATGTACCGGTATGGAAGATAAAGTTGCCAGAGATTCCGGTGTATGCGTAGTTGCAAAGACTGACGGTGAAGTAGTTTCCGTTTCAGCGGATGAAATAATTATCTGGAACGAGAAAAACGGTGTTGAAGTTCATACATTAAATAAATATTTAAGATCCAACCAAGATACATGTATAAACCATATCCCTTCCGTAAAAGTTGGCGATAAGGTAAGAAAAGGTGATATTATTGCTGATGGACAGGCTACGAAAAACGGTCAGTTGTCTCTCGGTCAGAACCTTTTAATTGCATTTATGCCTTGGGACGGATACAATTTCGAAGATGCTATCTTGTTGTCTGAAAAGATGGTACAAGATGATAGATTCACATCTATCCATATCAGAGAATTGGAAACGGAAGCCAGAGAAACAAAAGGCAGACCGGAAGAAATAACAAAAGATATTCCTAATGTAGGTGCTGAAGATTTATTAAACCTTGATGACAACGGTGTAATAAGAGTTGGTGCTACAGTTCAGAGAGGGGATATTCTTGTTGGTAAAACAGCTCCTAAAGGTGAACAGCAGACTACCCCTGAAGAAAGACTCTTGAGAGTACTTTTCGGTAAAAAAGCTGAAGATGTACAGGATGTTTCTTTGAGAGTTGATCCGGGTACAGCAGGAAAGATCTTAGGTGTAAGAACATTCGTTAGAAGAGAAAAACTTACAGAAAAAGAAATAAAGAAAAGACAGGAAGAAATTTCTTCTACTTACAAAGCAGCTAAAGCAAAGCTTGAAAAAGAAAAGAAAGCTCTTCTTGAAACAATAAAGAACAAAGCTGAAGCTAAGAAAATTGAAGCTTTGTATGAAGTAAAACAGGATATACTTAAACAGAATTACGATAAGGAAAAAGAGTTGTTTAAAAAAGGCGACGATTTACCTGTATCGGTTAACAAAATTGTTAAAGTATATATCGCAGCAAAATTGAAAGTGCAAGTTGGTGATAAGCTTGCAGGTAGACACGGAAACAAAGGTATCGTTTCCAAGATTCTTCCTGTAGAAGATATGCCAAGACTTCCGGACGGAACGCCGGTAGATTGTGTACTTTCTCCTTTGGCTATCCCTTCTCGTATGAATGTAGGTCAGCTTCTTGAATCTATGTTGGGATGGGCAGGTAAAGTATTAAATACACAGATGATAACTCCTGTATTCGACGGTGCAACGGAAGAGCAGGTAAAAGAGCAGATTAGAAAAGCTAAAGATTTGCTCGTTTCCAAAAAGACCGAAGAATTCAAACAGAGAGGTTTCAAAGGTAAACAATTGGAAGATGCAATTGAAGATTACAAACTCCGTTATTTGCCTACCGATGACTGCCAGATTACATTGTACGATGGTAGAACTGGTGAACCTTTTATGGAAAAGATTACCATCGGTGTTATGTATATGTTGAAGCTTAACCATTTGGTTGAAGATAAGATGCATGCAAGATCTACAGGACCTTATTCTCTTATCACCAGACAGCCGTTGGGCGGTAAAGCTCAGTT
>JAFPUA010000215.1 GCA_017413305.1 Candidatus Ruminimicrobiellum caprinum | reverse complement strand
TAATAAAATACATTCCGCTAAAACCTATTGCATATCCGGAATAAGAAACATCATCTATAGTCTGCCCAATATATTTCAAAGATGCTCCTGCATACAAATTTCTGTTCATTCTTCTTCCATAGGAAATATTTAAAACTTTTTCGGAAGGATTAAAGCTTCCGCTTTTTTCATAACCGATGCCAGACTCTATATATCTGTCAATTTTGCCGTAATCAAAATAATAAAAAGCAAAATTTATTCCGGAATTATCATTCAACATTAAATTAACATCGCCTACACTGTACCTGGTATCTTCCAAATACACTGCATGGGTTAAAATAACCGATCGTTGCAAAAATGGTATTATTGACGGGTTTTGTATTGCAGAATATTCTCCGCCGACGGTAGTATATGCCAGAGCACCGTCATAAGCGCTTGCCGGCAATTGAAGAATTTGAAACATCGTAGTCCCGACACCTTTTGCCAAGACTACTGACGATACTGACAATATTAATAGTAACGATAAAATATATGATTTTAGTTTCATAATTTAACTCAATTAGCAATTAGAAATTATGAATTAGAAATTTCGGAATAAAAATATTCAATTTTTTGCTTCGCAAAAAGCTAATTAATCTGTCTATAGTGCTCATAAATTACTAACTGCTAATTTCTAATTGCAGTTAAAATGTCTTTCACGGGATGTACTTTATTTAATGTATAGAAATGTATTCCGGGAGCACCGTTTTTTAGAAGGTCTATACACTGTTCCGTTGCAAATTTTATTCCTGCTTCAATAATTTTCTGTTGATTATCTCTTATGGGAGCAAATATTTCATGGACTTTTTCCGGAATTGTTGCCTTGCAGGTTTCACAAAACTTTAAAAGTCCGTCGTAAGATGTTATCGGTAAAATTCCCGGAATAACTCTTACATTTATTCCTGCTTTTCTGACTGCATCAACATAATCAAAATAAAGTTTATTATCAAAAAATAACTGTGTTATAACAAAATCAGCACCACAGTCAACCTTCTGTTTTAAATATTTTATATCGCTCTCTTTGGTGGGAGATAACGGATGCATTTCCGGAAAACCTGCAACAGCCAAACTCAAGCTGTCTTTATATTCTTTTCTGATATAAGAAACAAGCTCACTTGAATATTTGTAGTTATCTATACCGGGAACTTTTTGCGGTTCTTCTTTCGGTGGGTCGCCTCTCATTGCAAGGACATTTTTTATACCTTTAGCAACAATTTTTTGCATTATTTGAGCTATTTCTTCTTTTGTATGAGAAATACAGGTAAGATGTGCCATCGAAGGTATGTTATACGCTTTTTGGATATGTTCAACTATGGCGAGAGTTTTATCTTTATTTCCGCCGCCTGCGCCGTAAGTACAAGAAATAAAATCCGGTTTTAACAAAGCAAATTCTTTTAAAATTTCATGTATAAGCCTAATATCTCCCTCAGGAGTTTTCATAGGAAAGATTTCTAAAGAGAAAGTTACTTTTTTATTTTTAAATATTTCCGATATCTTATACATAAAAATTCCCTTTTTGTTTATAAAATATTTTTTATATTATATCATATTTGCTAAAAAACACAAATAAAAAATCAAGTTTAAATTATTTTAACATGATTTTAAATTTTATTATTTTTTATTTTCAAAAACTTTTATTTTATCTTTTAGTAATTTAATCAAATCATCCCTGATTTCTAATTCTTTTTTTAATTTCTTATTTTCTTCCAATATTAAATATATATCCTCATCTTTTATAAAAATATTGGATGAAAAAATTTCTTCTAATTCACTTTGTGATTTCTTAAATATTTTTGCCATTTTGGAAATATTTTCCTTAGATGGCTGGGTTCTGCCTTTACTCCATTTTGATATTGCCGTTTCATTAATTCCTAAAGCATCAGCAATTATTTTTCTTGAACCGCGAATTTTTCCATTATTAATTTCTTTTAAAAATTCTTTGATTTTATTTGACATTTATTTTCTCCGTACGAGTATAAATCTAAACAAACTCTTGACAATTATTATTTTTTATGCTATAAATTATGCATCAATTGAGAATTAATTACTCATTAATTCTCAAGATAATACAAAATTTTCTAGGTTTAAAATATGCCGAGCGGGCTAGCAAACATTACCGGCTCGAAAAAACAGATTAAAACATAGCATTAATCTGACAATAAAAGAATATAAACTCCTAGCAGGGTTTTATCTCTCGGCTTATTATACTAAAAATTATAAAAGGAGGAAAGAAAAATGAAAAGAACAAAAGCTTTTACCTTAGTAGAAATGGTTATAACCATTGCAATAATTATAGTTTTATCGTCAATATCGGTGCCAATTTATAAATCCTATACAGAAAAAGCTGCTTTAGCTGAAGGCTATGCTCTTCTTGGCACTATTCGTTCCAGTCAAGAAAATTATTACGCTGAATACGGATGTTTCTTAGAGAATAAACAAAGCAGTATAGGAGGTGTCAACGGGTCCACTTGCTACGATTCTGTATTGAATATCAATGCACGAACAAATAGATATTTTACCGTTTTTGTACTTAGCAGTTGGGATCAAGGTGGACCATCTGAAATATTTTCTGCAAACAAAGGTCGCTATCAAATGGCACCGATTGTAAAAGGATTAATTAACGGAACAATTGTTAATTTAGCTCTTGTATATAATATTACTACCGGACTTAAATACTACAAAGGTGAAGGTTCCTGGTATAGAGTATAATGTATTTATTTAAAACAATGTAGGTTGCTTACTATTAAGTGGGGCGAAGGTGAGGCGGTGAATAGGGCAAGGTCCGAACTTTTCTATCGCTTCAAGGTGAGCTTTCGTTCCGTACCCTTTATGTTTTTCAAACCCATATTCAGGATACATTTTAGCATAGTCAAGCATAAGCCTGTCTCTTGTAACTTTTGCAAGTATTGAGGCTGAAGCTATACAGGCACTTTTAGCATCGCCTGAAACAACAGCCTGCTGATTAAAAGTTATACCCGGTATTTTATGATTCCCGTCAACGAGAACAAAATCCGGCTCAACAGATAACTGTTCAAGAGCCTTTCTCATGGCAAGAAAAGTTGCCTGTAAAATATTTATCTCATCTATAGTTTTTGCATCAACTATACCAATACCATAAGAAAAAGCTTTGCTTTTAATCTCTTCAAACAAAACATCTCTTTTTTTAGGTGTTAATTTTTTTGAATCGTTGACCGATTCTATAATGATATCTTTAGGAAGGACTACGGCTGCCGCTACCACCGGACCTGCTAAAGGACCCCGCCCTGCCTCGTCAATACCTGAGACATTGTGGAGTCCTTTATCGTAAAAATTTTTATCAAAAAGAAAAATTTTATTTTCCTTTAAAAACAGTTTAGTTTGCTGCGATTTCTTTTGCAACTTCTGCAGCTTGTTTGTTCTGTACTTCTGCAATTCTTGCAGCTTTACCGGACAAATCTCTTAAGTAGTAAAGTTTTGCTCTTCTTACTTTACCTCTTCTGATAACTTCTATTTTATCAATTCTTGGTGAATGAATAGGGAATATTCTTTCTACGCCTACACCGAAAGAAACTTTTCTAACGGTAAATGTTTCTGTTAAACCTGTACCTTTTCTCTGAATAACAACGCCTTCAAAAGCCTGTATTCTTTCGTTTCCGCCTTCAACAACCTTAAAGAAAACTTTTACGGTATCTCCGGATTTAAACTGAACTTTAACATCTTTTTTTTGTGCTGCTTCTATCTGGTCAATAACTGACATCTTCATACTCCTTATTTTTTTAACAGATCAGGTCTTCTCGCTTTTGTTCTCTCGTAAGACTGCTGTTTCCGCCATTTTTCTATTTCAGAATGGTTACCCGATAACAATACTTCGGGCACACTCATATTTTTAAACTTCGCAGGGCGCGTATATTGAGGATAATCAAGCATTCCGTCGTAAAAAGAATCTTGTTCTACGGAAATTTTATCTTGTACCACTCCGGGAAGCATCCTCGCGACGGAATCTATTAATACCATAGCAGGAATTTCCCCGCCTGTTAAGACATAATCTCCTATAGAAATTTCCTCATCAACCCAATGCAAAACCCTTTCATCAACACCTTCATAGTGACCACACAGTAAAACTAAATGTTCGTATTTTGAAAGTGTCTTAACCTTTTTTGTATTTAATACATTTCCTTGAGGACTCATATAAATAACATAAGGTTTTTTGTAAGGATTTTTGTATAAACAATTTTTCTTTTTGACTCCGACACTTTTCAGCGCTAAATAAATCGGTTCAACCTGCATCAGCATTCCAGGTCCTCCGCCAAAAGGTCTATCGTCAACTTTTTTATGTTTATCTTTTGTAAAAGATCTGATATCTATACAATTTATATCTAATATTTTCTTTTCTTGTGCCTTTGCCAGCAAACTACAGGTCAAAGGTCCGTTAAACATCTCAGGGAAAATAGTCAATATATCAATCTTCATAAATGACATATCCGAAAGGTTGAGAACTTTCAGGAATCGCAGCTTCTTCAAGCTTCACTTTAGTCCCGTATATATCTATGTAACCTACAGGAAGAGAAACAAAAATCTTCTTTTCCGCTACATCTACCTTTGCTACTATACTCTTTAACGCAGGAATAAGAACTTCCTGATAGTCTGACTTTATTGTCCAAACATCATTGTTGCCGGTAGTTATTACATCAGTCAACAAACCTAACACTTTTCCGTCTTGGTCATATACTTCAAAGCCTAAAATATCAGCCACTTTCCAGCTGAGCTTAACGGAATTTTTCTTTGTATTTTTCATTTACTATTCAACAATTTCCAAACTTGTTCTCTTATCGAGTTTTGCAGATGCAGAATTCAAAATTATTCTGATAGCTTTTATAATTCTGCCTTCTTTACCGATGATTTTGCCTCTGTCGCCTGCTGCAACTTTAAGCTCCAAAATTGTAGATTTTTCACCGATAACTTCGTTTACATCTACTTGGTCAGGATTATCAACCAAAGATTTTGCTATATACATTATTAATTCTTTCATTTTTTTCTCCAAATTTTTAAAATTTTACCGACAAAATATAACTACTTTGCTTCTGCAGGCTGCTGTTTCTTCAACAAACTTGCAACTGTGTCGGAAGGTTTTGCACCTGTTTTCAACCAATAATCTACTCT
This sequence comes from Candidatus Ruminimicrobiellum caprinum, assembly GCA_017413305.1. Classification (GTDB taxonomy): domain Bacteria; phylum Elusimicrobiota; class Endomicrobiia; order Endomicrobiales; family Endomicrobiaceae; genus Ruminimicrobiellum; species Ruminimicrobiellum caprinum. The sequence goes on along the minus strand of JAFPUA010000215.1, from coordinate 2,095 downwards.
GTCCTGCTTCAAAGACAATTTGTTCTCTTGCAATACAGGGTCATACTGTCCTAAAATCTCAATAGGTTTACCATTTCTTTTAGCTCTCTGGTCTATTGCAACCACTCTGTAATAAGCTCTTTTAGGTCTTCCTATTCTCTGTAAGCGAATTCTCACACTCATTTATCTTTCTCCTTATCCAAATTTTGTTTGCGCGAATATACGCCAAACAATCTACTAAGGGATAAATTTTATATATTTTTGGTTGGTTTGTCAATAGAAAAATGTCTTTAACAAAAATTTCTATGGAAATTTTTTAAATAATATGTTAAAATAGCCATACTATGGAAAAAGAAAACAGAGATATGCTTATAACTTTTTGTGCGGTATCTGTAACAATAGCACTATTATTGATTGCAACTCATTTGATGATAAGGAATTATCAATTAGAAAAAAGGTTTGAAACAGGTAAAATATTGGCTGTACAACTGTTAAACGCAAGTATTAATTATTATCATAAAACCGGGAAATATTTGATAAACGATAAAGTAACACACAACGATGAGTACCCATTTGAAGCAAGAACTAATCCCTACTTTTCAACATTTTCTACATATCCTGCCGGTGGCGGTAAACAGGCTATATCTGTTTTTGGTAGCGGAGAAATGTTAAAATATGAATTAAGAATAGTTTTTGATGAAAATTCGGAATCAAAAAGTATAAAAAATATTAAAATTCAAACATTAACAAAAGAATATTAGCGACAATTTATAATTTATAATTAACTGCAAAAAGAAAAGAACCCATAATATATTTATGGGTTCTTTTCTTTTATTTTATATTCTTATTCTTTGCTCTTAGACAAGCTGAATCTGTAACCTACGCTTACGATTAAAGTTGTCTGTCTTACATCTATTTTATTTTCACCTGGAGCCATTTTTATTTTACCAAAGTTCGTTGCATAGTTAACATCAAGCAAGAAATGCCAAATATCTACACCTGCACCGATACCCCAATACATTCCGTCTTCCGTTTCAAAAGCATTTTTAATTCTCATGAAACCATAACCGAGCTGACCATAAATATAAACATTTCTGATTATATTGCTGTCAAACTGAAGAATCTTTGATTTTAATGTCAAATAAGGATTTGTAAAAGCAATTTCATAATCTCCATTTCCTCTTGGATCGGAAACATTTGTGCCATCATGCTTGATCTTTGAATCAAAAATATTGTAAATACCAACACCGAATCCGAGGAACGAATTAGAATAAAAATCAAATTCAATACCAACAGTATTAACGCTGTCAACATCTACTCCTATTCTGTCAATTTCAGGCTTTGCGTTAACTGTTCTACCAACTTTAATTTCAACTTCCGTTTTTGACTGATCTTTGGTGTAATTGAAAATTCCTTGCGCAAATGCAGGAACTGCAAGTGCCAACATCAAAACTACCAACAAACTTTTTTTCATCTTTACTACTCCTTTTTTTATTTTTTATATACAGTACAAATAATACAAAAAAAAAAAAATAGTAAAGCATTTCTTTTAAATTTAGTTTTAAACTCACAGATTTGCTTTTACTTTAGATTTCTTTCAAAATTAAATTTGTTTATTGAATTAATATAAGCGTTGCTGTTAAATGCTTTCAATATTTGCGTAATGTAATTGATGTTCGGTTCAATATGGGATAAATCTATACCAAAAGATTTTATACCAGAAGATATAAGTCTATTTTTAAAACCAATCAGATTTATAGGAAATTTTGGAACAATGATATTTTCATTGTTGTTAGATATTACCCTAAATTCATCAATACCGGACTTAATATTTTTATTTTCAACTTCTTTAACAAATTTCATTTTCGAAATTACTACTTCCGGAAAACCGAACAGGTAAACAATTAAATTATTTTTTAAATTTTTTGATAAGTCTTTAATGTTAAATAAATCATCTTCCCAAGATGTAGCAAATGCTTTTATTCCATTTTTAGACAACAATTCTGCACTGTGAGAATTAATCATATACAAATACTGCCCTGCGAAAAGAGCAACTTTTTTATTATAAAAAAATTCAAAATGAGAAATATTATTTATAAAAAAATATTTACAACCT
>JAFPUA010000214.1 GCA_017413305.1 Candidatus Ruminimicrobiellum caprinum | reverse complement strand
TATGCTATATTGTAGTTGAACTCCAAAATAGCATAAAAAAGGATTGGATAATGTATATAAAAAGAGATGCAGAAAATGTAATAAAATTATATTCCAAACAATATCCTGTTATAACAATTACAGGGCCAAGACAATCCGGTAAAACTACGCTTATAAGAAATATTTTTGATTTACCTTATTATTCTATGGAAACTCCTGATATTAGGGAACGAATTTTATCTGATCCAAGAAGTTTTTTTGATTCCCTGACAAAAGGTTGTATTTTAGATGAATCTCAACGCACACCCGAATTATTATCATATATTCAGGAATATGTTGATAGACCTAACAACAAACTTAAATTTATTTTATCGGGAAGTCAACAATTAAACTTATTAAATTCAATTGCTCAGTCTTTAGCCGGAAGAACGGCATTAATAAAATTGCTTCCGTTTTCAATAAATGAAATTAATGTAACCAACAAAAGCATAAATGATATTATTTTTAAAGGTTTTTATCCAAGATTATATGACAAAAAACTAAATCCCACACAAGTTTATAGAGATTATTTTGAAACATATATTCAAAGAGATGTTCGCCAACTATTAAATATAAAAGATATTCATGCTTTCCAAAAGTTTGTATATTTATGTGCCGGAAGAATAGGACAACTTTTAAATACAAACAGTTTAGCTAATGAAGTAGGTGTATCTGTAAAAACAATACAATCTTGGATAAGTGTACTTGAAGCTTCTTATATTGTATTTTTGTTGTATCCTTATAACAACAATATAAATAAAAGAGTTGTTAAAACTCCTAAACTTTATTTCTGTGATCCGGGACTGGCGTGTTATTTGCTTGGAATAGAAAATGCAAAACAGCTTGAAAATAATATGTATCGAGGGAACTTGTTTGAAAATTTTATTATATTGGAACTAATAAAACATAGATATAATAAAGGATTAGATAAAAATATTTATTTTTACAGAGACAGCAATTCTAATGAAGTTGATTGTATCGCTGAATGGAATAACAATATTGTTCCATTCGAAATAAAAGTTTCTAAAACTTTCAGCAGTGATTTTTTAAAAGGAATACAATTTATTAAAAATATTATTCCCGGTATTAATAAAAATTTTGTAGTTTATACCGGAAAAGAAAATTTTAAAATTAAAGATATAGATATAATAAATTTTAATCAATTAACAAATATTTTATAGAACTATGAAAAAAATACTATTTACCATATTAACACTTTTTATATGTACCAACGTATTTGCAATTTCCGTAAAAGAATATATCAAAGTCGGGATTCTTTCCGGGAATAAACCAATTACTATCGGATGTGATCAAAAATATTATTTTGTTTCCGGCGATAAACAAGTTGTGTTATCTGCAGGAAAAGTGACGGTTAATCCCGAAACAAATACTGCTGTTATTGCAGACAAAAGATATAAACTTCCGATAAAATTTATATCATCTAAAAATTGTCTTTTAGTAAATGACAAAATTTACAGAGGCAACATTATTGTTAATTGTGCCGGCAATAAAATAAATATAATTAATGAATTAAAATTTGAAGATTATTTAAAAGGTATTTTACCTAAAGAAGCCTCATCATCGTGGAATACGGAAGCATTAAAAACACAGGCTGTTATCAGCAGAACTTATGCAGCAAAAAATGTAGGTAAACATGCTAAGGATGGTTTTGATGTTTGTTCAACTGTGCATTGTCAGGTGTACGGAGGAGCATCCTGTGAAAATAAAAAATGTAATTTGGCAGTACACGATACAAAAGGTGAAGTTGTTTTATACAAAGGTGAGCTTGCACAAACTCTTTTCCATGCAGCTTGCGGAGGACATACCGACGACCCAAAATATGTATGGGGTTGGAAACAGGAAACGCCTTCGTATTTAAAAGGAAGAAAAGATAAATATTGTAAAAATAATCCGCACTCCAGCTGGACAACAGAAGTTGATGAAAGTTTTATCAGACAAAAGTTAATTGCCGCAGGGTATAAAGTGGGCACTGTTAAGAAAATTTCTTATTCCGGGAAAACTACCGGTAAAGCAGCAAAAATCGTAACGATATCAAGCTCTAAAGGGAAACTAAAATTAAATGCTTATACTTTCAGGTTGGCAGTTGATCCGTTTAAAATAAAAAGTACAATGTTTACAAGTATAAAATGTAAAAATAAAAAGTTTATTTTTTCCGGAAAAGGATGGGGACATAAAGTAGGTTTGTGTCAGTGGGGCGCCAAAGCTATGGGCGACAAGAAATTATCATATAAAAAAATATTAGATTATTATTATCCAGGCACAAATATAGGAAAAATTAATTATGGAAAATAAAGACCAGCTTCTTTCAAACTACAATTACGATATACCGCAGGAATTGATAGCACAAACACCTGTGGAAAAAAGAAGTGACTCCAGACTAATAATTTTGGACAGAAAAAATAAAACTATTGAACATAAAAATTTTTATAATATCATTGATATTTTAGGCGAAAACGACTGTCTGGTAATAAACACGACAAAAGTTGTGCCTGCAAGGTTATACGGTAAAAAAGAAACCGGAGGCAAAGTAGAAATTCTATTTCTTAACCCTATGCAAAAAGGACCGGATTTTACCGTACTTGCAAAACCGTTTTTAAGAAAAGATCAAAAAGTTATTTTCGATGACGGATACGAGTGTACTTTTACAGGGCAGGATGAAAACGGAAACAAAATTATTCGTTTTAATAAGCCCGATATTCAACCGCTTTTGGAAAAACACGGTTTTATGCCGCTTCCACCCTACATAAAAAGAAAAGACGGACTTGCCGAAAAATTTTTTGATTTGGATAAAGCACGCTATCAAACAATTTATGCAAAAAATAAAGGTGCTATTGCCGCACCTACTGCCGGTTTACATTTTACGGAAGAAATTTTACAAAAATTAAAAGAAAAAAAAGTTGAAATAGTAAATATAGTTTTGCATGTCGGCTGGGGAACATTTAAACCGATACTTTCTGAAGATATTAACAAGCACAAAATGCTTCCTGAAAAATATATTCTCGACGAGGAAAATGCTGCAAAAATAAATAGAGCATTATCTGCAAAAAAAAGAATCATTGCTGTAGGTACTACAAGCGTGAGAAGTTTGGAAACTATAGCAAATTTAACCGGGAAATATAATGATAAAAATGAGCTTATAAGCATAGAAAGTTCAAGCGGTGAAACCGAAATTTTTATATATCCGGGGTATAATTTTAAAATAGTTAAAGCAATGTTTACAAATTTGCATCTTCCTGGTTCTACACCACTTATGATGGTAAGCGCTTTAGCCGGAAGAGAATTTATTTTAAAGGCATATAAAGAAGCTGTGGAAAAAAAGTATAGATTTTTTTCATACGGTGATTCTATGTTTATAAAATGATGGAATAAGTGGTATTTTTTATTTGACTATTGCTTGTTAATTTTATATACTTTTTTGTGCGGTTTTTTGACGACAAAAATAAATAAAATAAATCGTTAAAATTTAATAAATTTATAAGTTATCCACAATTGTGGATAAGTTTGGGGATAAAATGGATGTTTCAGTAGTAGATGTATGGAAAAAAGTTGTGGATAACTTGTCATTAAGTATAGGACAAGAGTCTGTAAACCTTTGGATTAAGCCGGTTACGCCGGTATCTTTGGAAGAAGATATTTTTACTATTTCGGTACCTAATAACTTCTTTTCACAGTGGATAGAAAAAAATCAACAATTCAATATTGAACAAATTCTTAAAAAAGAATTTTCAAAAGAAATTAAACTCGGATACAAAATAGAAAAAGATATTTCGGAACAGATGTCTAAAGTTCCTTCTATTCCTATTCATCCAGATAATCCTGTTTCCCCTATGATAAAAGATCAATTAAATTCAAAATATACTTTTGACAGATTTATCGTCGGTAACTCTAACAGGTTTGCTTCAGGTTGTGCGGAAGCTGTAACAAAAAATCCGGGAAAACAGTTTAATCCGCTTTTTATTTATGGTGGTGTAGGTTTAGGAAAAACACATTTGATGCACGCTATAGGTAACGAATTAAAGAAAAATTTTCCTAATTTCAGAATACTCTATGTTACTTGCGAAAAGTTTGCTTCGGATTTTATCGAAGCTATCAGATTTCCTGAAAAAATGGCTGAATTTAAAAGTAAATATAGAAATCTTGACTGTCTGTTAATAGACGATATTCAATTTCTCGTCGGAAAAGATAGTTCTCAAGAAGAATTTTTTAATATTTTCAACACATTAAAAGACGGTGGAAAACAAATAGTTATCGCTTCCGATAGACCTCAAGATAAATTGGAAGTTGAAGAGAGATTAATTTCAAGATTTAAATGGGGTAATACCGTTGATATTCAGTCGCCTGATACAGAAACAAGAATTGCTATTTTAAAAAAGAAAGCTGAAGAGGAAGGTTTTTCTGTACCTGACGATGTTATAATGTTTATTGCTTCTCAGATTAAATCTAATATAAGAGAACTTGAAGGAACATTATTAAGAGTTACATCTTTTATTAAATTTACAAATACACCGTTCACTTTAGATTCTGTTAAAACAATATTAAAAGATGTTATTGTTCCTGATGAAAATGCGAAAATAACTATAGATAAAATTCAGCAGGCTGTAGCCGAAAGATATAGTTTAACAGTTAAAGATTTAAAAATTAAAAAAAGAACTACAGCATTAGCTTTTCCAAGACAAGTAGCAATGTATTTAGCAAGATCTTTAACAGATATGTCAACTACGGAAATCGGTGATACTTTCGGTGGAAGAGACCATACTACTGTTATGCATGCTTATAATAAAATAAGTAAAAAAGTAGAAGAAGATCCTTTCTTTAATGCAGATGTTAATAAGATTATTAAGATTATAAAAGAAAATAATTTATAATTAATGTAAAATTAAATAAATTGTTAATAAGTTGTGAATTATTAAAGTTTTTTGTGGAAAAATATTTTTTGTTATAATATGTTGATAAGTTTAATAAGTTATCCACATACTTATTAACATTAAGTTAATAAAAAAAATGCTTGATAAATATAGATTTTCTATAAAAAATTTGGTTTATTGAGTTATTAACAGTACTACTATAATAATTACTAAATAAAAAATAAAAAGGAGAAATAACAATGAAAGTAATTTGTGCAAAAGATGAGTTAATAAAAGGTATGCAAATAGTATCACCTGTAATAGCATCTAAAATAACTTTGCCAGTATTATCCAACTTTTTATTTGAAACAGAAGATAATAAAATAAAATTATCTGCAACAGATCTTGAAATAGGTGTTACTTGTTATATAAAAGCAGAAATAGTCCAAGAAGGTGCAATAACAATACCTGCAAAAAGGTTTAATGATATAGTAAAAGAAGTCAGTGACGGAAATATTGAAATTAAAGCTGACGAAACTAATCAAATAAATTTAAAAGCAGGAAAATCGAAATTTGTTTTAATGGGCATGGATAAAAAAGATTATCCTACACTTCCGGACTTTAAAAAAGATAATATATTTTCAGTAAAATCTTCAGTATTAAACGCTATGTTTAAGAAAACAATTTTTTCTGTTTCTAAAGATAGCCAAAAATATGTTTTAAACGGTGTATATTTTATAATTGAAAACGGTGTATTAAAAGCAGTTTCTACTGATGGTAGAAGACTTTCTTATGTTAATATTGAAGGTTTTGATAAAGAAATTAAAGGTAAAGTAATTATTCCTACAAAGGCAGTTTCCGATATTTTAAGATTGATAGCTTCTAATGATAAAATAGAAGAAGTAAAAATAAGTTTAAGTGATAATTTAATGACTGTAATGATAGGCGATATAACTTTCCAAACAAAGCTTATTGAAGGTGTTTTCCCTAATTATGAACAAGTTATACCTAAAAAGACAATGTCTAAAATAAAGTTAAATTCTGCACAGACAATGACTGCTGTAAAACAGATGGCTTTACTTACAGGTGATAAACTTGTAGCTGACAGGTCGTCTTCTATAAGATTTAGTTTTGAAAAAAATAAAATGATAGTTTCTGCAAATACTGTTGGGCTTGGTTCCGGTGAAACTGAAGTTGAAATAGAATATACAGGTGAAGTTTTTGATATAAACTTTAACCCTAACTATATTAAAGATATTTTACAAAATATTGAAGATGAAAATATTTATTTTTCATATACCACACCACAAAGCCCTGTAATTATTACACCTGAGAAAGATAAAAATTATCTCTGTGTAGTAATGCCAATGAGACAGTAAAAATATAAATAAAGTTACATTTATAGCGAAAAAACAGCAAATTTCGGACTACAGCTTTATATTCAGCTCCCTTATGTGCCGTATGCTTATGCTTCCACTTTCGCACACCGCGGTCGCCGAATATTTCGCTTCATCTCAAACTTAGCTGTTTTTTCTATTTCCTGACATTATTCAATTATTAATGAAATTAGGTAAATAATATAATAAAAAAATAATTATTAGTTATAAAAACCGTCAAAAAAATACCTTAATTTTTGTTGAAAAAATTTCAAATTTTAGATATAATATCTGGGTATAAATTTGGGGCAAAATGTATCGACAAAAGACAAATTGTAATGGAACAGAAAAAATCAGTAAAGAATTTTTTTAAAAAGGGCCAAAATAGGCAAAAAGATTTTAATGAAGGGTCATCTGTGTTAATGAAAGTTGCATCGTTTTTAGGTTTAAATAACGATTATTTCGTTATAATGTCCAGATGGGAACAGGAAGTAGGCAACAAAAAAGTAGTTTTAAACGGATGTAAAGACGGTATAGTTTTTACGGTAACAAGTTCTGCAGTATATTTAAATGATTTTAATTTAAGAAAAAGACAAATAATTAACCGCTTGAATCAGTATTTGGGCAGTAAAAAAATAAAAGATATTAAGTGTGAAATAAAATAATGCACAGTTTAGAGTTTAGTGCTGAGTGTTGAGAGTTTAAAAATATTTCTTCCGAGAACTCTAAGCTCTCAGCTCTAAGCTGAGAAAATGCAGAGCATTTTCGGCTCAGCTAAAAATTTAGTACCGGTATGGATTGAAGAGCTGGTTAATAATGGTAAAAATGTAAATTAATTTGGAGGAATAAGTTAATGACTAACGAAGAGCAAAATAAAGCGGCATCAAGTTATGATGCTTCCAAGATTCAAGTTTTGGAAGGGCTTGAAGCTGTAAGAAAAAGACCTGCTATGTATATCGGATCTACTTCTGCTCAAGGGTTACATCACCTTGTTTACGAAGTTGTCGATAACTCTATAGATGAAGTGTTGGCAGGATACTGTAAAAATATAGATGTTACAATACATCCTGATAATTCAATAACCGTTCTTGATGACGGTAGAGGTATTCCTGTAGATCCACATCCGAAATTTAAAGATAAATCTGCACTTGAGGTTGTGTTAACAGTTCTTCATGCAGGTGGAAAATTTGATAAAAATTCTTATAAAGTTTCCGGCGGTTTGCACGGTGTAGGTGTATCTTGTGTAAATGCACTTTCTACAAAGTTGGTTGTAGAAGTTTATAGAAACGGAAATATTTATAAACAAGAATATTCCAGAGGAAAACCGACAACAAAATTGGAAATTATCGGTAAAACCGACGATAGAGGAACAAAAGTTACTTTCTTACCTGATCCGGAAATATTTTCCGTAACAACATATTCTTTCGATGTTTTGGTTAACAGATTAAGAGAACTTGCATTTTTGAATGCAGGTGCAAATATAACAATTATCGATGAAAGACAAGATAAAGAACATACTTTCCACTATGAAGGTGGTATCAAAACTTTCGTTACATACCTTAACACAAACAAACAGGTTATAAATAAAGAACCGATATATTTTGCAAAGAACAAAGATGGCGTAGATGTAGAAGTGGCAATGCAGTATAACGATTCTTATAACGAACAGATTTTTACTTTTGTTAACAATATTAATACCATTGAAGGTGGAACACATTTGTCAGGGTTTCGTTCAGCATTAACAAGAGTTGTTAACGATTATATTAAGAAAAATGAACTTTCAAAGAATAAAGATCTTTCTCTTTCCGGAGATGATGTTCGTGAGGGATTGACGGCAGTAATTTCCGTGAAAGTTCCTAACCCGCAGTTTGAAGGACAGACAAAAACAAAGCTCGGAAACTCCGAAGTGGAAGGTATTGTAAAATCTCTCGTCGGTGATGCATTGACGATTTTCTTGGAAGAAAACCCGAACATTGCAGGACAGATTTTAGAAAAAGCTATTAATGCGGCAGAAGCAAGAGAAGCTGCAAGAAAAGCAAGAGAACTTACAAGAAGAAAAGGCGCATTGGATTCCGCAGCACTTCCGGGAAAACTGGCAGACTGCTCGGAAAAAGATCCTACAAAAACAGAATTATTCATCGTGGAAGGAAACTCTGCAGGAGGTTCTGCAAAGCAGGGCAGAAACAGAGCTTTTCAGGCGATACTTCCTTTAAGAGGTAAAATATTAAATGTTGAAAAATCTCGTTTGACGAAAATGTTAACAAACGAAGAAATTAAGACGATGATTACCGCAATCGGTGCAGGTATCGGTAAAGAAGAAGGCGAATTTAATATCGATAAAGTTCGTTATCATAAAGTTGTTATTATGACCGATGCCGATGTGGACGGTGCACATATCAGAACACTTCTTTTAACTTTCTTCTACAGACAGATGCCACAGTTAATAGATCATGGATATGTGTATATCGCTCAGCCACCTTTGTATAAAGTTAAAAAAGGTAAAAAAGAAATGTATTTACAGACGGAAGACGAACTTGATAAATTCTTGTTCAAACAAGGTCTTGACGGGCAGAGTATGATACTTTTACAAGATGGTGCACAGCTTGGAGAAGAAATAGACCAAAAAGAATTAACAAAAATTGTAGAATCCATTTCGGAATTGGATAACTTAATTATAAAAATTACAAAAAAAGGATTAACTTGGCAGGAATACCTTAAGTTTAGAGAAGAAGGCAAAATGCCTTTGTTTAGAGTTGTAGATCAAAATAAAGTAAGATATATTTATTCGGATAAAGAATGGAAAGAATTTAAAGCAGAACTTGCCGAAAGAAAAAGAAATTTGCAGCAGGAAAACGGCGAGCTTCCCGTTGATGGCTTGACGGAAGAAGTTCTTCCTGAATATAAAGAACTTTGGGAATTGCCGAGAATAAATATTTTGGCACAGAAACTTGCAGATAAAGGATTGCATCTGCACCATTACGGAACAACGCATGTTAAACCTGTTTACAGATTGAAAGGTCCTAACAACGATGTTCACGATTTGGCATCTACAAACCAGTTGATAGAAAAAATCAGAGAGCTGGGAAGAAAAGGTGCGACTATTCAGAGATATAAAGGTCTCGGTGAAATGAACCCGGAACAGCTTTGGGAAACAACTATGGACCCTGCAAGAAGAAAAATGTTGAGAGTAAAACTGGAAGATGCTATCGAAACCGACAGAATATTTACAACGCTTATGGGCGATAAAGTAGATGCAAGAAGACAGTTTATACAGGCACATTCGCTTGATGTAACGAACTTGGACATCTAAACGACAGTTTAGAGCTGAGAGTTGAGAGCTTAGAGTTTAATACCGAAAACACTCATCCCTCAGCTGAAAACGCGAAGCGTTTGGCTCAGCTATCAGCCTATAAAATAATTAAGGAGTACATAAATGACAGACGAGAAACAGACAAATACAGAAGAAACTAAAGAAGTTTTAGAGCCGGGAATTTTCCCTACAAACCTTGAAGATGAAATGAAATCTTCTTACATAGATTACGCTATGAGCGTTATTGTAGGAAGAGCTCTCCCTGATGTAAGAGACGGTTTAAAACCTGTCCACAGAAGAATTCTTTACGCTATGAAAGAAATGGGCGTAAGAAGAAATACACCTTATAAAAAATCTGCAAGAATCGTGGGTGATGTGCTGGGTAAATATCATCCGCACGGAGATTCTTCCGTATATGATGCACTTGTAAGAATGGTGCAGGACTTTTCTATGAGATATCCTCTCGTAGATGGTCAAGGAAACTTTGGTAGTGTTGACGGTGATGATCCGGCAGCTATGAGGTACACCGAAGTAAGAATGGACTATATTGCAGACGAAATGTTGGCTGATATAGATAAAGATACAATAGATTATATTCCAAACTATGACGGTTCTTTACAGGAGCCTTTAATTCTTCCTACAAAGTTACCGGAACTTTTAATTAACGGTTCTTCAGGTATCGCAGTAGGTATGGCAACAAATATTCCTACACACAATTTATCGGAAGTTATCGACGGAACAATAGCTTTTATTGATGACCCTGAAATTTCAATAACAGAAATAATGAAGTATATTAAAGGGCCTGATTTCCCTACAGCAGGTCTTATTCTCGGTAAAGGCGGAATTAAAGACTATATGGAAACGGGACGCGGTTCTGTTAAAATGAGAGCCAAAACCGAAATAGAAGAAATGAAGGGCGGTAAAGAAGCTATCATTGTTACGGAACTTCCTTATCAGGTTAATAAAGCTGTTCTTATTACTTCAATTGCACAACTTGTAAAAGATAAAAAGATTGATGGTATTTCAGATTTAAGAGATGAGTCCGACAGAGACGGTATGCGTGTAGTTATCGAGCTGAAAAGAGATGCTAATGCTCAGGTTGTATTAAACCAACTTTACAAACATACACAATTGCAGACAACTTTTGGTGTAATAATGTTGGCACTTGTAAACAACAAACCGAAAGTTTTGAACATTAAAGAAATGCTTTACCATTATGTAGAGCATAGAAAAGTAGTTGTTACAAGAAGAACAAAGTTTGAACTGAAAAACGCAGAAGCCAGAGCACATATTTTGGAAGGTTTGAAGATTGCTATCGATAACCTTGATGCCGTAGTAAAAACTATCAGGCAGGCACCGGATACGGACACGGCAAGAATTAACTTGATGGAAAAGTTTAGACTTTCAAAGCTTCAGGCTCAGGCAATTCTTGATATGAGGCTTCAGCAGTTGACCGGACTTGAAAGAAAGAAAATTGACGACGAATATATTGAAATTATTAAGACTATTGCAAAACTAAAATCCATTTTGGAAGACCCGAAAAAGATTTTGGGCGTGATTAAAGATGAATTAAAAGAACTTAAAGAAAAATACGGCGATAAGAGAAGAACTCATCTTGCTGCAGACGAAGCAGACTTTAACATTGAAGATTTGATTCAGGAAGAAGAAGTAGTAGTTACTGTATCTAATGCAGGATACATTAAGAGAATTCCTGTAAGCACATATAAAGTGCAGGGAAGAGGCGGAAGAGGTGTTAACGGTATGACGATGAAAGAAGATGATTTTGTCGCCAAGATGTTTGTCACTTCAACCCACGCATATCTGTTATCCTTCACTACAAGAGGAAAATTGTACTGGTCAAGAGTTTATGAAATTCCTGAAGGTACAAGAACATCTAAAGGTAAAGCAATCGTTAATATTATTCAGCTTTCAAGCCCGGATGAGAAAGTGACAGCATCAATTCCTATAAGATCGTTCGATCCAAAAGAAATTAAAGACGAATATTTATTGATGTGCACCAGAAAAGGTACTATCAAGAAAATTGCACTTTCGGAATTTGCTAACCCGAGAAAAGGCGGCATAATAGCAATTAAGCTTGAAGATGGCGATATATTGATGGATGTTAAGAGAATAGAAAAAAATCCGGAAGTTGTTATTGCTACTAAAAAAGGTATAGCGATAAGATTTAAAGAACAAGATGTTAGAGCTATCGGAAGAGTAGGACAAGGTGTAAGAGGTATTACGCTTGACGAGGGTGATGAAGTTATCGGTATGGAAGTGTTCTCGCCGGAAGATGTGTTCTTGTCCGTTGCTGAAAATGGTTACGGTAAGAGAACGGAAGTCGGCAAATATCGTTTACAGAAGAGAGGCGGTAAAGGCGTAATAAATATGCAGACATCCGAAAGAAACGGTGATGTAATCTATATCGGTAAAGCTAACGAAGGTCAAATAATGTTAGTGACAGAGAAAGGTATAACAATAAGAAGTAAAGTAGATAAAATTTCTGTTATCGGCAGAAATACGCAGGGCGTGAGATTGGTAAGATTGGAAGAAGGTGACAAAGTTGCATCAGTTGCCCCTGTAGTAGGCGAAGAAGCTGAAGAAGCCGAACAGTCTGCTGAAAGCAAAGCTGAAGAAAAGAAATAATATAAAGTAACAAAAACACAAAAAGATGCTTGAGGAAACTTAAGCATCTTTTTATTTTTTCTGTTAAAAGTTGTATAATATATGAAATATAAAATTGTGAGGAAATAAAATGAATAAAATTAAAGATATATTCAGAGCATTTAAATACAAAAATTTCAGGCTGTTTTTTCCGTCGCTGGCAATAACGCAGATAGGAATGTGGATACAAAATATTTCTATAAGTTGGCTAATTTACGACATAACAAAATCTGCACTTGCGATGGGCACAATGACCTTTATCAGCACGGCACCGCTGTTTTTGTTTACGCCATTTACGGGAGCTTTGGCGGACAAGTTTAACAGACACAAACTGTTAATGTGCGTACAAACATTGTATATAATTCAGGCATTTTTTATAACTGTTTGCACTTTTTCGGGTCTGTTAAATGTTTGGGTTCTTGTTATTTCCGGAGTAATTGTTAATTCCATAGGTGCAATAGATGCCCCGGTAAGACAGTCCTGTTTTGTTCTTCTTGTAGATGACAAAAAAGATTTAAGTAATGCAATATCTTTAAATTCGTCCTGTTTTAATCTTGCAAGGTTTATTGGTCCGGCAATCGGCGGCATTCTGCTCGGAAAGTTTGGTGCAAAATATTGTTTTCTTGTAAATTTCTTATTTTTGCTTCCTACATTTTTTCTTATCAAATCGATGACGATAAATGATATAAAAACACCGTCTCAGGAAAAGGAAAATGTTTTTCAATCAATGAAAGAAGGTGTCGTTTATGCGGTTAAAAATCCGCCTATAATAACGGCTGTAGTATATTTATTTTTGTTCAGCTGTTTGGTAATGTGTTATCAGGTATTACTGCCGATATATACTGCAGATGCCCTTGTTTCAAAAGCTGATACTTTAGGCTACCTGCTTGGTGCAACGGGAGTAGGTTCATTAGTAGCATCGCTGTTTATTGCTTCCAGAACATCCATTACCGGCTTGAGAAGAATTTTGTTTACTGGATGTATGTTGTTAAGTGCGGTATATATTTTTACGGGTTTTAATACCAATATTTATTCGGCACTTGTTGCAATGTTTTTCTTTGGCGTAGGAATGACATTTTTTGTTACGCCGCAAAATGTTTTGGTGCAGACCGCCGTTGATGATAGTAAACGCGGAAGAATCATCAGCTTAAATGCATTATCTTTTTTAGGTACAACATCCATAGGTAGTTTGTTTGCAGGAACTATCGCCCACAAAGTCGGAATACAAAACACTTTTATTATTTTTGGCTCTTTGCTTTTTGTAATCAGCTGCATTTTCAGCTATATGCTTTCCAAATTTGACTATAGCAAGAAACTGTAAATTAATAACTTATAAATTATAGTTTTAATTATTGGTTAAGCAGTAAGTTGATAGAATCTTATCGGTATTTATAAAGTTGAGAGCTTTTTCGAGAGAGTCTTGTTCGGATAAAATTGTATAATAATTTTGTTTTATTGATGGGGCAAGTTTTAAAGCTTCGATAAAGTCATTTTTGTTAATAGGAGAAGCTTTTATAAAGTCAAAGAAACCCGTTTTCAATAAAAAGTTTTTTATATCTTCCGAATTGTTATTCTGTAATAAAGAACATAAATATGTCGCAATTCCTACCTGTAAACCGTGCATTTTTGGACTTTTTGTTACAGAATCAAGTGCATGAGAAATAAGGTGTTCACTGCCGCTTGCAGGGCGAGAATAGCCGGCAATTTCCATAGCGATACCGCTGAGTACAAGAGAATTTACCATTTTATACTTAAATTCTTTGTCATTAATATTCAAATTTTTACTTTCATAAATTATATCTAGTGAATTATGCGACATAAGCCCGGCGAAATCATTAAAATCTTCAAACCCTTTTACAAAAGCCTGCTTCCAATCCCACAATGCAGTTATTTTTGAAATAGTGTCACCTATTCCTGAATACAGAGAAATTAAAGGTGCGTTTGATATCACATCTATATCAGCAACGACACCGTAAGGAATAGTAGATTTGATACTTTTCCTTTTTCCTGATACAAGAAGAGACGCATTCGGACTGCAAAAACCGTCGTTAGAAACAGATGTTGGTATACTGATAAATGGAAGGTTTAAAATGTGTGCACAGTATTTGCTGTAATCAAGAGCTTTTCCTCCGCCGATACCTAAAAGAACATTTGTTCCTGATGGAATTTTAAATGCGGTATTGGTGGCATTTTCTATATTTATATCGGAAATAATATCTTTGTGAACGATTTCTATAGAGAAATTGTTAAGCCCGGGATAAAGTTTATCGGCAACGATATTTTCTATACCGTCGCTAAAAAATATTGCAGCTTTAACAAAGTTTCTATCGGAAAGATATTTGCCGATTTTAGATATTTTCCCGCTGCCTATTTTCAATAATGACGGAATATTTATTTCCTTATTCATATTTGCCCCTTAAGAAAATTTAAGATATCATTAAAAGTATCGAAGTGTTCAGTTTTAATATTTTCTTTTTTGCATAAATCTAACAGTAAATCTTTTGCAAATACAATATCAGCGATTCTTGCCGCTTTTAAGTCCGGTTTACCGTCGCCGGCATATATGGTAATAAAACCGTCATCTTTAAACTTTTTTACAATAGCCTGTTTTGAAATTCCCGTATTCTCATTATAGTAATAAGAATCTTCTGATGGAGCAATAAGTTTCATTCCTGTTGCGGGAGAATATTCGGCATCATTAGAAATCAAAACAATATTATATTTTTTCAGTTCTTCTGGAATTCTCTTTTTGATGTAATAGTTGGTTCCAGCACTACAGATATAAAAAGGAATTTTATTATTAAAACAGAATTGTGCTGTATCGTAAAAATATTTATCAATTTCTATTGTAGAAATAAATTTGTCTAGGTCTTCTTGAGATAAATTTATTTGAGAAAATATTCCGCTTAAAGCGTCGATATGTTTTATTTTCCCGGAAAGATAATCTTCCCAAGGTTTTAACATATTTTGTTTACCATGAAAAAGTTTGCCGATAACCATATGAAAAAAATCTTTTTTCGATATAGTGCCGTCAAAATCACTGATTAAAACAAGTTTATTTTTCATAAGTAAAAACTATTTCTTAAAATATTCGGAAAGTTTATTATAAACAAATTTTGCAAGACGAACATTATTGGATATGACTTCAATTTTTGTTTTTTTGTCATCTGTTTGAGAGACAAAAAATGCAACCTCTGTAGAGTCGAGAGTATGTTCGAATATCAAAGAAAATTTGCTTGCTACAATGTATAATTTCTTTTTGTTTTCAAAATTCACTTGCAGATTATTCTCAAATAAGAACAAATTACATTTGTTATAAGCTTTCTTCGGTTCTAAGTCGGAAGCGAAAGCAAATCTGCCGTCTTGTTCATTTTCAAAATTTGCAATTGAATATCCTGCAACACGCTTTGGATAGTCCAGCACTGCACAAGAAGACATTACAAAAATAAACGATATAAATAAAATTAATTTTTTCATGATATACTCTCTTTTTGATTTTTTAATTTATAATTTTTAATTGCCAATTGTCTTTAAATCTGCCCAGTTGGTGCCTGTTTTAATATCTACAAGCAACGGAACATCTAATTTAACTGCATTTTCCATTTCGTATTTTAAAATTTTAAGGACAAAATCCTTCTCGTTTTCAGGCACTTCTAATAACAAATCGTCGTGAACCTGTAATAAAATTTTAGTTTTTAAATATTGTTCTTTTATTTTTTTTGCAACATTTATCATTGCAATTTTTATAATATCCGCAGATGTTCCCTGCACCGGTGTATTAAGTGCCATCCTCTCACCAAAAGAGACAATCTGTTTATTGGGAGAATTTATTTCAGGAATATATCTTATTCTTCCGGCAAGAGTTTTAACATAGCCTTTTTCTTTAGTTTCTTCTATTATTTTTGCAGACCAGTTTTTTATGCCGGAATATTTTGTAAAGTAGCTGTCGATATATTCCTTTGCCTGTTTAACAGGGATATCCAGCTGTTTTGCAAGACCGAATGACGAAATGCCGTAAACTATACCAAAATTTATGGACTTTGCTGCCATTCTCTGTTCTTTCGTTACATCTCCTATATTCTTAACATTAAATATTTCTTGAGCTGTAGCAGTGTGAATATCTTTACCGGAATTAAATGCAAAAATTAAGTTTCTGTCTTTTGATATATGTGCCAAAGAACGCAAATCTATTTGAGAATAGTCTGCGGAAATAAAAATGTTTCCTTGTTCGGGGACAAAAGCCTTTCTGAATTTTCTGCCGTACTCTGTTCTTATGGGAATATTTTGTAAATTAGGATCCGACGACGACAGCCTGCCTGTGGTAGTAACTGCCTGATTAAAAATTGTGTGTATTCTGTCGCCCTCGTACTGCAGATAATATTTTATCGGATCGACATAAGTTCCTTTAAGTTTTTGCAATTCTCTATATTTTAAAATTTCGTTTGCTATATCGTATTGAGAAAGTTCAGCAAGGACAGATTCGTCTGTAGAATAGCCTGTTTTTGTTTTTTTAACGGCAGGAATTTTTAACTTTTCAAACAGAATTACAGCCAGTTGCTTTGGAGAATTTATATTAAATGTTTCGCCTGCAATAGAATAAATATTTTGTTCTATTACAGAAATTTCTTTCATTAACTCTTTATCAAATTCACTTAGAAATTCTTTATCTATTTTTATGCCGTTATCTTCCATATTGTAAAGAACTTCCATTATCGGCATTTCCATATCAGAAAAAAGAGAATAAAGATTGTTTTTTTTCAGTTCTTCCGTTAAAATATCTTTTAAATAGAAAACATTTACGGATTTTGAACAAGAATAGTCTGCTAAAGTTTGTATATCTATATCGTCGGTTTTAATCTTTTTTGTTCCTTTGGAAAATATTTCTTCGTCGCTTTTGATATAAAAATCAAGATATTTTAGTGCAAGGTTTTCTATGCTGTGCTGACGCGAAGGATTGATACAATATGAGGCAAGCATTATATCAAATGCAGAATTTTGTATATTAATATCAATATTATCAAAAATATGTTTTATAAATTTTAAATCATGTCCGATAAATTTTATATCTTTGTTTTCAAAAATTTCTTTAAATTCATTTACGAAAATATCTTGGCTTATCTGCTGTAAAGTAAAATCGCTATGGTTTAACGGTATATAATAGTTGTTATCTATACCGAAACATAGCGATATTCCTACGAGTACATCCTGCATAACACCGGAACCTGAAGTTTCTACATTAATTGAAATTTCGTTTTGTGATAAAAGTTTTTCTTTTAACTGTTTTAGTTTATCTTTATCGTTAACAATTTGTACATTATTTACTATTTTGATATGCTCTTTTTTGTTTGCTGTTTCGGTTTCTCTGCTTTTCTGCTCCTCTGCCTTTTCGCCGTTAATTGCTAATTTCTCATTGCTAATTTCTAATTGACTAAACAAATCACCCTGTACGTCATCCTGTGCGGAGCGAGAAATTTCGCCGTTTGTCTTTGTTTTTAAACTTTCATCTTTCAGCTTTAAGCTTTCAGCTGTCGTTCTCACAAAGCTATATAGTTCATACTTTTTAAAAAAATCTTGTGCATTT
>JAFPUA010000213.1 GCA_017413305.1 Candidatus Ruminimicrobiellum caprinum | reverse complement strand
TGCCGCATTGCACCTGTAAACAATATCTTTTTCTGTTAATAAATGGGTTGCAGGTATCCCTATTGCTCCTATTTTGTGAAGAGCTACAACGGAAAACCAAAACTCGAATCTTCTTTTAAGAATAAGTAAAACGGTATCACCTTTTTTTATACCGATTCTCTTAAAAAAATTTGCTGTTTTATTTGTATATCTTCTTATTTCATCAAAAGTGAAAGTTTTTTCCAAACCTTTATCATCGCACCAAACCAAAGCCCTTCTATTCGGTTCTTGTCTTGCCCATTCATCCACTATATCAAAACCGAAATTAAAATTCTCCGGGACCGTTATTTTAAAATTTTTTACAAAATCTTCATATTTATCAAAATGTTTTGTTGTTATATATTTTTCTAACATTTTTTTCTCCAATTAATTCAATATTGTAGCTAAAAACTTTAGCTGTTTATTACCTAACGCCATCATTGCATGTTCTGTTCCGGAATCAAAATAAATACTATCTCCGGGATTTAAAATAACTTCTTGATCTTTATAAAAGAATTTCATTTGCCCTTCGAGAATATAATTAAATTCGTGACCTTCATGAGCATATTTATGAATATAGTCTTTTTCTTCTTTTTCAGGATCGACTGTTACCATAAAAAATTCAGCTTTTTTATTGATAAAATTATATGCCAAATCCTGATATTTATATTCTTTTCTTCTATCTATAGAAAGACCTTTATCTTTTCTTACAACACTAAATTTTTTAAGTTTAGGTTCTTCTCCTGTTAAAAGAACAGTCAATTCAATATTAAACTTGCCTGCCATCGCATACAAAAAACTTACCGGAATATCACATTCTCCACTTTCATATTCAATATATTTTTCTACATCTACATTAAGTTCCTTTGCCATAGACTCAATAGACATATCGGAAATTTCTCTTAACTCTTTAATTCGCCTTGCAATTAATTTAATATTTTCTAACATTTTTCCCCCTACAAAAAATCGTAAATCACTTCTACGCTTAAAAATTATCCTGTAATTATATAAAATTTTTCAAACATTTTTCAACTGTTGCCACAGTGTCTGAATTGTTTTTTTTATTTTTGGATGAACAAACCTCGGAGCAATTTCTTTCATAGGAACAAGAACAAAAGCTCTGTCTTCAATCTCTTTATGAGGAATAATTAACTCCTTTTTATCAATTATCTTATTGCCATAAAATAAAATATCAATATCTATTACTCTCGGGCCCCAACGATAAGTTTTAATCCTTCCGAGTTTTTTTTCTATTAATTTTAAAGTTTTTAATAATTCAACAGGTTCTAAATCTGTCTTAAATTTGCCTGCAATATTATAGAAATTTCTTTGCTTTGGCCCGACAGGTTCTGTCTCATAAAAAGAAGATAGTTTTAATTTTGCTACATTATTTTTTTCTAACTCCAAAAGAGCTTTTTCGATATTTCTTCTTCTGTCTCCGATATTTGAACCTAATGATAAATAAATCGTTACCATAATATTAAAAAGATCTTCTTATTCTCATCGTTGTAAAAAGTGCAATTATTGCCAATATTATTAAAACAATAAACGGAACTGTGTATCCGCCTGAAACTGCAAACAGATAACTTTCTATTGATGCAATTATAGAAGCTAAAAGTAAATTTAAATTAAATACCGAATAATTTAAATTGTAATATTTTTTACCAAAAAAATCTGCAATAAATGCTGCTGATATCGTCGGGCAGAAACCAAAAGATAAGCCCACTATACAAAGCCCTGCAATACACAATGCACCGGAAGAATTAATTACTGCCGTTAATATACAAACACCGGCAATTATTGTAAGTATATCAGCAAAAATCATAGTTTTTTTACAACCGAATTTATCAAATGTTAACCCGCATATAATTCTGCCCAAACCGTTGCAAACAGATAAGACTCCAACCATGGTAACTGCCAAAGTTTCAACAAGACCACTTGCAAGAGAAATATCTTTAGCAATGGAAATAACTGTATTTCCGCACGCTGCCAAAAAAGTTATAACTGTCAACGCCTTCCAAAATTCTATATTTTTAAGCATTTCTTTTAATGTAAAATCTTTTGCTTGCAAAGTATTATTATTTAAAATTTTATTATTTTCATCAGAAACATAAGTTTTTAATATCATTGCACAAGCAAACAACACTATAAATAAAGCAATACCTATAGACAAATATGTGTTTCTCCAACCGAAATTGACATTTGCAATAGCTTTAGCAGCTATCGTTCCAATAACCAAAGAAGATGCTCCGTATCCCATAAGAAGAACACCTGAAGAAAACCCTTTCTTATCTAAAAACCATTGATTTACCGTCGAGATTATATTATTGTAAGCAATTCCTATTCCCAATCCGCAGATTATTCCGTAGCAGAGGTACAACATAGATATGCTCGAGCCGGAAAGAAAAGATGTAAAAATAAAGCCTAATCCGGAAAGAATTGCAGAAATTATTAATGTGCTTTTCAATCCTATCTTTCTGTTAAGCAAACTTCCCAATATTCCGCCCAAGCAGAAAAAACTCATCGTCAAAGTAAAATTTACCGTCAACTGCGGTACTGTCCAACCGAAATTCTGTGCCAAAGGTACTTTCAGTATTGACCACGCGTAAACTGTACCTGCAAACAGAAGTGCAATTGTACCAACAGTAAGATACAAATATCTTTTCATAAAAGCTCCTTTATTTTCTACCTTCACATGCCCAAATTAATGTAACAAGCCAAATTAAAAGTGTCCAGCCGAAAAGTAAATTTATAAAAAAGATTCCCCATCTGCTGTAAGCATTTCGCTTAAATGCTACAATACTCGGTATAAAATAAATTATTAATCCGATAATTGATGCAATAAATACTGCGATAACAGATACAATACTTAACATTTCTTTCCCCTTTATTTTTTATTTTTAACAAAATATCATGTCGAATATTTTACAAAATTTAAAAATTTTTAGGAAGCAAAAAAGACAGGAGTGATGCTATGTTTCACTCCTGTCTGTTTAGAGCAATGCTATGTAATGCTCTCAAAAACTGCTTTATTTCTTAGTTGAAACCGTTGTTCCGCTTGTTCTGGAATGAATATATATTATAGTCGGAACTCCTTTCCCGATTATATCTGTCCTAAACCATTTATTTTGAGTATTTCCTCCCCAAATATCTGTACCGGGGCGAAAAGCAGTATAATATTTGTTAGGTCTGGCATCTATTCCTAAAGTTTCATCATAACAAGTATATGTAAAATTCCAATAATAATAGTTATGTTCAGAAAAAAATTGGTCTTGTGCCGAGCGTATTGTTCCTGCTAAAGCATAACCTTCTGATAATCTTGCATTACTTGCATAACTTCTATAAATAGGTCCCACTATCGCCGATAAAATAATAATAATAGAAATTGTTATCACAAGTTCAGTAAGAGAAAATCCCAGATTTTCTTTTGTAAAAATTTTTACACAATTCATATTTTTTCTCCTTTATAGTTTAATAATAAGTTGATCCAGATGTTATATTGTACCTCATTTTTATTGATGGATAGCCATTAGCATACACTTCTGCTGTGAACAAAATATTAGGATTCTCACCAGATAACCACCACCAAGTCGTAAAATTAGTGTAATAATTATTTGACCTAGCATCTATTCCTAATTCAACAAAATTACAAGTATTATTAGCACCATCCGTAAGTCTTGTTAAAAAATATCCGTATTCATCATAATATTGCCTTTCCGCAGAAAGTATTGTTCCCAACAAAGCATATCCTTCAGCTTGTTTGGCTTTAGACGAATAACTATTATAAATTGGTCCAGATATAACAGAAAGAATAACAACAATCGTTATAACAAGAATCAATTCAGTTAAACTAAAACCTCCTATTTTTTTCTTCATAAAAAAATCCTCCTTTATTATTCTAAAATTTTTTTGGACTTCTACTTAAGGAGATAATTTTGTTAAGACAAAATAAAAAGCGACTGTATAATGTGTGGTTCAGACAACATTACACAGCCGCTGCCTTTCGCCCGCTAAGGGCGAAAGATAAAACCATAAAAATAAATCAACATAGCCTTTGATTTATTCTTACAAATTTTTATGCGACTGTTTTTGGCCTGAACCACGCTTTTGTTCTCACAAAAGTGTCCTTCTACCTCTCGTAGAAGATCCAAAAACAATTCATTTATTTAGTTGTTAAATACTTAATACTACTCAAAACTTCTAACAGTATTATAATACAAAACTAAACTCAAAGTCAACAAGAAAATATGAACTCATATCAAAAAGTGCAAAGATATCAATTGCACTTTTTGAGCAGACCTTAAGATTTGTGGCAAGAATGAAGAAACTCGCAAACGCGGTGTACGTAGCTGTAAAGTGTACATAAGTTTGCGAGTTTCAATATTATTGTCCAAATATTAAGGTCGTTATAAGGTTACTTTAAAAAACCTGAAATAATTTGTTCCTCCGCTTCCTTTTCCGTCAGTCCCAGAGTCATCAACTTCATCAACTGCTCGCCTGCAATCTTTCCTATTGCAGCTTCATGAATAAGAGCAGCGTCAATATTATTTGCTTCAAGGGAAGGGATAGCTAAAATTTTGCCATCATCCATAATTATAGAATCACATTCGGTGTGTCCGTTACAAGGGGCATTACCTGCAAGACGAACATCAAATTTTTGATAAGATTTATCTTTGGCAACAGATCTGGAAACAACATCTGCACCTGAACCTGCGCCATCAAGAGAAATATCATATCCGCTTGTTGCTGTCTGCTCACCATGAGTCAAAAGACGCTCTCTTACGATAAGTTTCGCATTTTTTTTAAGTTTGGCAACAGTCTTTCTATCGGTGCTATCAACGCCTTTTATTTGCACCATGTC
>JAFPUA010000212.1 GCA_017413305.1 Candidatus Ruminimicrobiellum caprinum | reverse complement strand
TGGGTAAAAACAGGTTCTATTAACGAGACTCCTGCACAGGCAGGACTTTCTCACTTTATAGAACATCTTGTTTTTAAAGGCAGCAAAAATTATCCCGGAAACACAACAACCGAAAATGTGGAAAAAATGGGTGGTCTTATAAATGCAGCAACATCTAAAGAATATACATGTTTTTATATAGATATACAGAAAGACGGATATATTGAAGCGATAAAAATGCTTGCCGATATGGTAACAAATCCGCTTTTTCCTGACAACGAAATAACACCGGAAAGAAAAGTTGTTATTGAAGAAATACAAAGACACAAAGATAATCCTCATTCACAGCTGTTTGAGTACTATATGGAAAATATGTATAAAGACAGCGCTTACAAAAACAGTATTATCGGCAATGATAAAGTGATTGCAAATATTCCCAGAGAGGAGATAATAAAATATTTTACCGAAAACTATACCCCTGATAGAATGGTAGTATCTGTTGTCGGCGATATTGATGTCGCTAAAACGAAAAAAACAATAGCACAAACGCTTGGAAAAAACAAGAATAAAAATCCTAAATATAAAGCTCCGAAAATAAAAGAATCTTTAAAAAACGGAACAGAGTTTGTTGTTACGGATAAACTTTCGCACAGTTATATGCTGGCAGGTTTTTTAGGCCCGGATATGGCGTCTGACGACATTTTTACCGCAGATGTAGCATTAAATATTTTAGGTGCAGGAAAATCTTCAAGATTAAACAAAGTTTTAAAAGAGGATAAACAGCTTGTATATTCTATATCATCTTCGTTTTTAACATTAGCAGGGACAGGTTCTGCTTATATTTCTGCGATATTTGATAAAGATAAATATAAAAAGATAATTAATGTTCTTACCGAAGAACTTGATAAATTTGCTAAAGAAGGCCCTACGCAGGAAGAACTTGATAAAGTAAAAATAAATATTAAGTCCGACTGGTTGTTTGGTATGCAGACTTTTAACGAGCAAGCAGGCCAATACGGATACTGGAAACTTTACGGACATTTGGATAAGTTTGAAAAATATTTAAAAAACATCGATAAAGTTACAATAAAAGATGTAAAAAATTTTATGAAAAAGTATTATTCTAAAGAGAGATTATCTAAGGCGGTAATATTTGCGAAATGAGACATTTACCGATAATACTATTTTTTTTAACAATATTTTCTTCTACAATTTTTGGAGGGACTTCAGTGGAAACTTTCAAATTAGATAACGGAATTAAAGTTATATTTAAAAAAACAGAAACTGTCGGTATAGCTTCGGTAAAAGTTTATTCACCAATATCGGTATTGCACGAAGACACATCAAAAGCAGGTGTTACGGCACTGTTGTACGCCGTTATGAATAAGTCTACCGCAAACAGAAATTCGCTGCAATTGGCGGAAGCAATAGAAAATCTTGGTTCTTCCATATCTGCAGATGTTGAATACGATTTTTCAGGCTGGACTTTAAACTGTATGAGTGACTATTTTGATAAATCTTGTGAGGTTCTTGCAGATATAATTTTAAATCCGGCTTTCGATGAAAAAGAGATAAAAAAAGAAAGAAAACTTTTAATTGAGACGATAAAATCAAGGAAAGATAATATTAAGCCTGCAGCTACAGACAAGTTTATATCCGATTTTTATGGAAAAAATCATCCGTATTCAGTTACAAGAAACGGTAAAGAAGATACATTAAAAAAGTTAATAAAGAAAGATTTACAGGATGTTTACGGGAACATTTATTCGTGCAAAGGTATAGTAATTACCGTAGTAGGAAATCTTAAAAAAGGCGAAGTAAAGAAAGTTCTTAACAAATATTTTGGCAAAATGGTTCTTTCCGTGGACACGCCTAAATTGTTCCCGTACAAACTTCCGACATTTTCAGGTAAAGATACTGTCGTAACCTCGAAGTTCAATCAGGCTTTTATAATTTATGCCTATAATGCGCCAGATGTTTTAAGTAAAGATTTTGCAACATTGAAAATGATCAGTTCTATTTTAGGCGGCAGGATGACAGGCAGACTTTTTATCGAATTGAGAGAAAAGCTCGGACTTGCGTATGAAGTCAGCTCAGTCTATCCATCCAGAATTGCTAACAGCTATTTTGAGATTTATATTGGGCTGGATAAGAAAAATATTGATGTTGCAAAAAAAGGTATAGAAAAGATAATGGCGGATTTATGTATAAACAAAATATCAAAAGAAGAGCTTAACGATACAAAAAATTTTATAAAAGGAGTTTATCTTTTAGATCACCAGTCCGTAGAAAGACAGGCTTATTATATGGCTTTCAGAGAGATGACTGGATTAGGCTATAAATATGATGATGAGTATATCGATGTCTTGTCTAAGATATCGCCAGAGGATATACTTAAAACAGCAAAAAAATATTTTAAAAAAACTCCGTACAAATTGATACTTAAAAGTAAATAAAAAACACAAATAACATTATAAACAGGGAAAACAATGTATAAAAAAGTAGCTATCGTCGGCAGACCTAATGTCGGCAAATCAACATTATTCAATAGATTTATCGGCAGAAAGAAAGCCATTGTTCACGACATTGCTGGAACAACAAGAGACAGGAACGATTATGAAGTTGTCTGGAAAGATAAACATTTTATTGTTACCGATACGGCAGGTTGGAGTGACGATGTAAACGAATTTTCCGAATCTATGAGCAGACAGTTGAATATGGCCATAGAAATATCCGATATTATTCTTTTTGTTGTTGACGGTAAAATGGGAATACATCCATATGAACCGACTATTGCAAAGACGATAAGAGCAAGCAAAAAACCTGTTATTCTTGTAGTAAACAAAATAGACGGTTTTAATGACGAAGTAAAAAGTTATGAATTTTATAAACTCGGGTTTGATAATATAATTTCCGTATCGTCAACGCACGGCAGAAATATGAACGAACTTCTTGAAGCCATATGTGAACAGATAGGCGACAACGATACCGTTGAAAAACAGGATAATTTATTAAAAATTATTTTTGTAGGGAAACCTAATGTCGGCAAATCTTCTCTTGTAAACTCTTTAGTTAATCAGGAAAGATGTATTGTGCACAATATTCCCGGAACAACAAGAGATTCTCTTAGCGTTCATGCAACGCATAACGGAACAGACTATTTGTTG
The DNA here is from genome assembly GCA_017413305.1 of Candidatus Ruminimicrobiellum caprinum. Lineage (GTDB taxonomy): Bacteria > Elusimicrobiota > Endomicrobiia > Endomicrobiales > Endomicrobiaceae > Ruminimicrobiellum > Ruminimicrobiellum caprinum. The sequence goes on along the minus strand of JAFPUA010000212.1, from coordinate 291 downwards.
GTTGACACTGCAGGGCTTCACAGAGGAAACAAACAAAAAGACGATTTGGAATATCTTTCTACTTTAAGTACTAACTATGCTCTTGACGAGGCAGATATTGCAGTGCTTGTTGCAGATGCCGAGCAAGGAATAGGTGAAACGGAAGCAAAAATAGCAGGTATGATTATCGAAAAGAAAAAGCCTTGTATCGTTGCGGTTAACAAGTGGGACTTAATTGAAGATAAAGAAGACCGCGTAAGAATGTTTCAGCAGCAGCTGGAGGAAAAATTTAAATTTTTAACTTGGGCAGAT
>JAFPUA010000211.1 GCA_017413305.1 Candidatus Ruminimicrobiellum caprinum | reverse complement strand
TTTTTAACATGGTTTTGTAATTCTACAACCAACGAATCACTTGCATGATATCCTTTTGCTAAAACAATCGTAGCTTTAACAACCTGTCCTCTAACAGGGTCCGGAACAGCAGTAATTGCACATTCCAAAACTGCAGGATGTTCCATCAATGCACTTTCAACTTCGAAAGGTCCGATTCTATATCCGGAACTTTTTATAACATCATCGGCTCTTCCTACAAACCAGAAATAGCCGTCTTCATCTTTGTAAACAACATCACCGGTAAAATACATATTGTCATGCCAAACTTCTTCCGTTTTATCCGGACTCTTATAATAACCGCAGAAAAGGCCTGTAGGTTTTTTGCCGTCCGGCATTCTTACTATAAGGTTACCTTCTTTACCATCTTCACACGGATTACCATCATCATCAACAATATCTATGTTGAATGTAGGTGACGGTTTTCCCATAGAACCGGGTTTAGGTTTTATCCAAACAAAATTTCCTACCAAAATAGGACCTTCACTTTGTCCGAATCCTTCCATAATTTTGTGACCGGTAAGTTTTTCCCATTGGTTAAATACTTCGGGATTTAATGCTTCTCCTGCTACACAACAATATTTCAACTTTGAAAAATCATATTTAGACAAATCTTCTTTAATTAAAAATCTGTAAACGGTTGCAGGACCACAAAAAGATGTAATATTATGTTTAGATATAATATCCAAAACATCCGTAGGATGAAATTTGTCAAAATCGTAAACAAATACTGCACAACCTGAAATCCATTGACCGTAAATTTTCCCCCAAGCTGCTTTTGCCCAACCAGTATCTGCCAATGTTAAATGGCACCCATTTTCTTCAACATTTTGCCAAAATTTTGCCGTTAAAATGTGTCCTAACGGATAAACAAAATCATGTACTGCCATTTTAGGTAAACTTGTTGTTCCGGATGTAAAATATATCAACATTTTATCATCGTTATGTGTTGCTTCCGCACCGGTAGGTCTTTCAAAAACATCAGACTGTTTTGCAACTTCATTTGTAAAGCTATACCAACCGTCTCTTTTACCTGCTACAACAACTTTATGTTTCAATGTAGGACAATCTTTCTGGCAATTATCTATTCTTTGTAATAAGTCAGAAAAATCTACAGCAATTATCATATTTACATCTGCAGCATTTACTCTGTAAGAAATATCTTTTTCTTTCAACAAATGTGTTGCAGGAATTGCTACGGCACCTAATTTATGCAATGCTACCAAACTTATCCAATACTCAAATCTTCTTTTTAAGATAAGCATAACAAAGTCACCTTTTTTTACACCTAACGATTTAAAAAAGTTTACGGCTTTGTTTGTTTCTTTTTTCATATCCAAAAAAGTAAAAGTTCTGCTTTCACCGTGTTCATTGCACCATACCAAAGCCTTTTTTTCAGGCTCTTCATCTGCGGTTGCATCAACTACATCAAAACCGAAATTAAAATTTTCAGGAACATTTATTTTAAAATTTTCAAAAAAATCTTCATAAGATTTAAAATCTCGTCTTGCATATTTATCTAATATCATTTTATTTTCAAATGCACTTTCAAACCCTACATTAGATATATTATTTCTTCTATCAATATCTAAAAAGATATTATTTAATTTTTCAATACTTTTATTAACTTCATTTTTTGATAGTTGTATATCTTTATTAATAGAAAATATTTTTGTTTTTATTTCTTTTGTTAATT
>JAFPUA010000210.1 GCA_017413305.1 Candidatus Ruminimicrobiellum caprinum | reverse complement strand
CAGATATTTTTTACTATGGTTTTATTATACCACAAAATGAAAAAGGTCAAATGGAAAGATTTTTATTTATTATGAGATTTTATAATTTTATAGAATTCATATTATATGCTTAATAATTTATATCTTTTACAGTATTTTAGGAGAAGATAATGAATAATTGCTTTAATACAAACAATCTAAATAGTGCAGAAGCTGTAATGAGACAAAGAGAATCAAAAGAAAAAGAACAAAGACAAAAAGAAATAGAAAGACAAAAAAAAGAAACTTATGATAATAAAGTTCTTGAAGTTGCAGAGCAGACAAGAGATATAGAAAAGCAAAATCTTATTGTTTCAGAAAAGGCATTTAAAATTGCTGTAACAGCTCTTATAGTAGCAATAGTTGGAATTATACTTTCATTAATTGCTTTATTTAAAAACTAACAGACTCCGAGACCAGGATTCGAACCTTAACAACTTTCTCCAATACCTCTCTCTAAAAATCTCTCCTCGAGCTTTTACCAATTTTCTTGGTTAATACATAAATAAAAAATTCAAATGCATATTAGTTAAAAAGAGGGGAAATTTTTTCTCTTGCTTTTACCAAAAATATTTGTTATAATACCAATATATTTGGTGATTTATAATGAGGTATATATGATAGAAAATATTTTAGGAAATCAAACTTTGGAAAAAATTTTGTTGAGCATAGAGAGATACGGAAATTGTTATGCTTGCGATATTGATAAAACATTTGACTTGTCTTTGTATTCGGTTCAGGCACAGTTAAAAAAGATGGAAATAACAAGTGTTTTGGTTAGTAAGCTGTATGGTAAAGTAAGATTATACGAATTCAATCCAAGATATCCGATGCTAAAGGAATTAAGAGCATTGCTTCGTAAAACAATTGAAGTATTACCAAAGGAAGAGATAGAAAGATATTACATGAAAAGAACAAGACCGAGATTACAAAATAAACCATTATGAAAGTAGATATATCAAAATTAAGCATTAAAGACTTGGCACATTATATTTGTGATTTATTGACTAAAAACAAAATAGATGTTGTTTTAGTTGGTGGTGCATGTGTATCAATATATAGTAAAAACAAATATATGTCTTATGATTTAGATTTTGTAACATCAAAAACATTAAATGAAATAGAACCTGTTTTGAAAACTATCGGTTTCACAAGATTGGGAAGAATATTTAAAAATGAAAAATGTGATTATGTGATAGATTTTGTTGCATACCCCGTAATGATAGGGCAAGAACAAACAAAAGAATTTGAGATAATAAAAACAAAACATGGTCAATTGAATTTATTAAGACCGGTAGATTCGATAAAAGACAGATTGGCAGGATATTTTTATTGGAACGATCCTCAATCTTTAGAACAAGCAATAATGATATTTAAGGCTCAGAAAAACAAAATAGATTTAGAAGAAATAGAGACTTGGGCTAAACAAGAAAACAATATTGAAAAATTTAATATTTTTGTAAAAGAAATAAACAAGTAAAAAACGATTTATTTAAAAACTCTGAGACCAGGATTCGAACCTTAACAACTTTTTTCGTCGAAATTGCACAAATTCAATTTTCAATCCCAGGTCCAGAATTTTCTTAATTCTGCCGTAATATTGTTCCAATCCTGGATGGTGAAAGATCCTTTACCCATTATCATTATAGTCATCTCAATATCACCAAACTTTCTATAAAGATTTGTATCGCGGAATCCATTACGGAGATAAAAAGCATGCCGGCGTTTTCTTTGTTCTACATTATCACATATTTGTTTTGGCGATTCCATATCAAGGACACAGGTTTTTCCCTTATATTTTTCTATTAGGGCTGTAAGTATTTTTTGTCCTTTGCCTTGTCCTCGCAGTTCAGGCTTTACGGCAAAATACCAATACCAATTGAATGGTTCATGCGGGAAAACAATGGTAAAGCCAATAAGATTATCTTGTTCATAATAAGCCGTAAAATCAAGGTGCATTTCATCTATAAGCCGTAGCAAATCCGTCCATGGAATTTGTTCGTTTTCAGGAAATGATGTCTGATATAGATGCTTTAACTGTTCATCATTTGCATTTGATGTTGTTATCTGTTTCGTTTTCATTAAATATATTGTACTAAAATCTCGATAAAAAATAAATTGTTTGATTAAAAAACATTTAAATAATTTCAAAAAAATGTTATAATAAATTTTATATTCAATTCTTATGTAGGGGGGAATATATGGATTTTTTAGAAATGGCAACAAAAAGATATTCAGAAAGAGCTTTTGCTAATACTCCGATAGAGAAAGAAAAACTTGATAAGATACTTGAAGCCGGAAGAATAGTTCCGACAGCATGTAATTTTCAACCACAAAGATTTTACATACTAAAAAGCCCGACTGCTTTAGAGAAAGTAAAAACCGTTTCTTTAGCCACTTACAATGCTCCTGTAGTAATTTTAGTTTGTTATGATAAAAATGAAGTTTGGAAAAACAGAAAAGAAGAAGGCTATGATTCCGGAGAACAGGATATTGCCATTGCTGCAACAACAATGATGTATGAAGCAGAATCCCTTGGAGTACATTCTTTATGGATAAGAGGATTTAATTCTAAAACTGCATCGGAAGTATTCGATTTGCCTGAAAATATTGTTCCGGGAATGATGTTGGCTTTGGGATACCCGTCGGAAAAATCAAAACCAAGCGATTGGCATTTTGCGCGAAAAAACATTGAACATTTTGTAACAGAATTATAAATAAAAATTTAAAAACATAAAAAAAGTGCTTGACAAATAAAAAGTTTTTTTATAAAATTCTTGCAACAAATAAATATTGAATTTTAGCAAAGATGCTTAAAGTGGAAAGCTTTAAGCATTTTTTTTATTGTAAAAAATGCCGGTTAATGGATGAATGGGTGAAAAGCTTAACAAAGAGGAAGAAATGAAGTTTTATAAGTTAACAGCTGCGGGAAATGATTTTGTTTTGATAGATAACAGAGAAAATATAGTTCCTGAAGAGAAACATTCAGAGCTTGCGGAAAAACTTTGTAACAGAAGATATTCTATCGGTGCAGATGGATTAATTCTTTTAGAAAACTCAAGCAAAGCCGATTTTAGAATGAGATACTATAATTCCGACGGATCCTATGCAAGTATGTGCGGTAACGGCGGACGTTCGATCGCAATGTTTGCTTACAAGCTTGGTATAGTCGGCAAAAATATGAAATTTGAAACAGATGCAGGGCTTGTTTCGGCAGAAATAAAAACTGCTACCGTAGTAAAGTTGGCTCTTTATAATCCTAAAGATTTGGCCCTTAACGAAGAAATAGAAGTTGAAGATAAAAAATTTACGGTTCATTCAATAAATACAGGTGTACCTCATGCTGTAGTTTATGTGGATAATATAGAAAGTATAGATGTAGAAAAATACGGAAACAAAATAAGGTTTCATAAACATTTTGCTCCCAACGGGACAAATGTAAATTTTGTTAAAGTTGATAAAGAAAAAAATGTAATTTTTGTAAGGACTTATGAGAGGGGAGTAGAGGGAGAAACTTTTGCCTGCGGAACTGGAGTAACAGCTTCATCAATAATTTCAATATTGTTGAACAAAGTTAAATCTCCTGTACATGTAGTAACAAAAGGAAAAGATAATCTCTATGTTTCTTGTAAGATAGACAGTGAAAAAGTTTCCGATGTGTTTTTGGAAGGCCCGGCTGTGGTAGCTTTTACCGGAGAAGTAAAAGCTACAATTTAGAATTTACAATTTATAATTTATAAGTAACGACAGATAGAAGAAAGGGAAGAAAAAATGAAGATTGAAACAAATGATAAACTAAACAAACTTCCGCCTTATCTTTTTATAGAAATTGATAGAAAAAAGAAAGAGGCTATTGAAAAAGGTGCAGATATTATATCTTTCGGCGTGGGCGATCCTGATATGCCGACGCCGGAACATATTGTAAAAGCAGGACAAGCTGCACTTGCAAAACCTGCAAATCATCAGTATCCGTTTGGTGCAGGTATGCTTTCTTTCAGAAAGGCTGTTGCAGATTGGTATAAAACAAGATTTAATGTTGATTTAAATCCGGATAATGAAATTTGTGCTTTAATAGGTTCAAAAGAGGGTATAGGACATCTTCATTTGGCTTTTGTTAATCCCGGTGATGTAGTATTAATTCCTGAACCCGGATACCCTGTTTACAATACAGGAACAATATTTACCGACGGTGTACCTTATTTTATGCCGTTACTTGAAGAGAACAATTTTTTACCAGATTTGGATGCTATATCGGAGGATATTGCAAAAAAAGCAAAGATAATATTTGTTAATTATCCTAACAATCCAACGGCTGCAACAGCACCTAAAGAATTTTATGTTAAACTTATAGAATTTGCAAAAAAATATAATATTATAGTTGCTCACGACAGTGCATATTCAGAAATTTATTATGATGACAACGAAAAGCCGATGAGTTTTTTAGAAGTTGAAGGTGCAAAAGAAGTAGGTATAGAATTTCATTCATTATCTAAAACATACAATATGACAGGCTGGAGGCTTGGCTGGGTTTGCGGAAACAAAGATATAGTTGCTGCAATTGCAAAAGTTAAAGATAATTATGATTCCGGAGTTTTCCAGGCTGTTCAGGAAGCAGGAATTACTGCATTGACAGGACCGCAAGATTGTGTAGCAGAAATGAGAAAAATGTACAAAGAAAGAAGAGATGTCCTCTGTGACGGGCTCGTAAAACTCGGCTGGAATATAAGAAAGCCAAAAGCATCTTTTTATGTTTGGGCAAAAGTTCCGAAAGGATACAAATCGTCGGAAGTAGTTGCCAAACTTTTAGACGAATGTGCAATAGTTTGTACGCCAGGTAATGGTATGGGAAAGAGCGGAGAAGGATATGTAAGGTTTGCGTTGACGGTTCCTGTACCTAGAATAAAAGAAGCATTAGAAAGAATTGCAAAATGCAATTTTTAATTCTTAATTTATAATTTATAATTTACAATTTATAATTAATGATAAGCAAAGGTGCTTAAGAGTAGATTCTTAAGCACCTTTATATTTTTGAATATCTAAGTAGTAAAAAATAATTTATAGCTGTAAGCAAAAAAGCAAGCTGCTATAAAAAGAGGAGATTTAAAATGGGTTACACAAAACAGGACATTATTAAGTTGGTAAAGGAACAAAATGTTGAATTTATCAGGTTGCAGTTTACCGATATTTTCGGTCAGTTAAAAAACGTTGCTATTACAGCAAGCCAAATTGAAAAAGCATTGGACAACAAATGTATGCTTGATGGTTCTTCAATTGAAGGTTTTACAAGAATTGAAGAAAGTGATATGTATCTTTATCCCGATCCGGATACATTTGTAATTTTCCCTTGGAGACCGCAAAACGGCAAAGTTGCAAGATTAATATGTGATATTTATACTCCCGACGGAAAACCTTTTGAAGGCTGCCCAAGAAACATTTTAAAGAGAAACTTAAAAGCTGCAGCTGAATTAGGTTATACGTTTAATGTTGGTCCAGAACTTGAATTTTTCTTATTCCACACCGACGAAAAAGGCAAACCTACAACAATAACACACGACGATGCAGGATATTTTGACCTTGCACCTATAGATCTGGGAGAAAGTGTAAGAAGAGATATGTGTCTTACTCTTGAACAGATGGGCTTTGAAATTGAAGCTTCTCACCACGAAGTTGCACGCGGTCAGCACGAAATAGATTTTAAATATGCAGAAGCATTAAAAACTGCAGATAACATCAACACTTTTAAACTTGTTGCAAAAACAATTGCACAGAAACACGGTTTACATGCAACATTTATGCCGAAACCTATTTTCGGAATAAACGGTTCGGGAATGCACACAAACCAATCTTTATTTAAAGATGGAAAGAATGCTTTCTATGATCCAAAAGACAAAATAGGTCTTTCAAAAACTGCATACAGCTACATTGCAGGTATAATGAAAAATATTAAGTCTATGGCAGCAATATCCAACCCGCTTGTAAATTCTTATAAGAGATTGGTTCCCGGATATGAAGCTCCTGTTTATATTGCATGGTCTGCAAGCAACAGAAGTCCGCTGGTAAGAATACCTGCTGCAAGAGGAGCTTCTACCAGAATAGAGTTGAGATGCCCGGATCCGGCAGCAAATCCATATTTCTTACTTTCTGCATGTTTAGCTGCAGGTCTTGACGGAATAAAGAATAATTTGGAAGTAAAAAATTCTACAGATAAGAACATATTTAAGATGACAAAAACTGAAAGAGACGAAGCAGGAATTGAAAGCTTGCCACATAACTTGATAAATGCAGTAAAAGCTATGCAGAAGAGCGATTTGATGAAACAGACATTGGGAGAATATTCGTTTAACCTTTATGCTCAAGCAAAGATAGATGAGTGGGATAATTACAGAACGAAAGTTCACCAGTGGGAAATTGATAGATATTTAGTAAATTATTAATTAGTTCATTGATTTAGGTGATGCAAAAAGGAAATAATGTTTTCCTTTGCTCAAGTATAGGAAGAGGATTTTACTTTTTTTCGTGCTGGCACTATTCGTTTATATTT
>JAFPUA010000209.1 GCA_017413305.1 Candidatus Ruminimicrobiellum caprinum | reverse complement strand
TTTAAGAAATGACGATGATTTAACTTACACGAAGTTGGTAGAGAATGTTTTGGCAGGTTATACAATTCCGGATTTTATGAAAGATCTTGTTACCGAATGGGGAACACTAAAAAGAAAAGAAGCTTCCGATAAACTTAAAGAACTCTATGAATTTTCTGCAAAAAAGCTTTTAAATAAAGAAGAATTTTTAAATATTATGAAAATAATGTTGTTATTGGAATTTTCAAGATTATATTTTTCAAAAAGTGCCGAGGATACAAAAGAAGCTGTCAGGTTAAAACAAGATTTTGAAAAGCTGTATAACGGCAAAGATCTCAGAGGAAATTTTGAAAGTCCTGTAAGATATGTCGTAAGTCCTTTCAGACCAAATTTAGTAAGAGAAACTTGTGTTCTTTATTTTAGACCTATTGTTCAGGCAAAATATCCTGATTTAAAAGTGGAAAGTACAGGTCAAACTACGCTTAGTATTTACAAAGCCGGTGTTGATAAAGGTGTTCCTGTAAGAGATGCAGTAAATAACGGGATTCCTGCAAGTTATATTATTTCTTCAGGAGATGAACTTAATTCAGGAGGAGTTGATTACCCGCCGTATTTTATGCAACAAACTCTTCCGGAATTTAAAGATATGGTAGTTGTAAATACAAACAGTAATACTTTTGAGGGAACTTTTATATCGTTGATAAAAAATAAAAAGTTTTCTCAGAAAGAAACCGTATCCGGCAATATCGAAAGAAGCCTTCTTTTACAACAGATGATACTTTCTATTGTTGAAGAAAATGTTGGCAAGATAGCTGCAGATCCCGATTATACTCCGCAAAATGTTGCACAAGAACTAAAACGAAGACTTCTTGAAGAAGATGAAATTCTTCCTCCGTATGAGATTTTGGAAGATGTAAAAGATGAACAGCAGTTTGAGGAAGAAAATGTCTATATGCGAGAACTTTTAAAGTCAGCTTAAACAAAATTTTGCTTGCAAAATTTTTTAAAATAAAGTAAAATAAACGAACTTTGCTTCTTAAAGAGGCTAAGCCGTTATTACAAAAATAACGGAAATCCAAAAAGGGGGTAGTACAATGAGTTACGAGTGCACTTTCATTTGTTCTCCGGAATTAGATTCCGCCAAATTGGAAGACATTTCAGCAAAAGTTTCTAAAATCATAGAAACTGCAGATGGAAAAATCAAAAATCTTCAACAGTTGGGAAAGAAGAAACTTGCTTACAACATTAAGAAGTTCCGTGAAGGAAACTATACTTATGTTGAGTTTGATGCAGCAGGTTCCGTAGTTCTTTCTTTGGAGAATTTCTTCAAGGTTAACGATGATGTTATTAGGTTTTTAACAGTAAAAGTTGAACCTAAGAAAAAAGTTGTTAAAAAACCTAGAGGAATAGATTCCGCTAAAGCAGCACAGCCTGCAGCAGAAGCTTCTGTAGAAAATGCAGAAGTTAAAGAAGAAAAAGTTGAAGAAACCAAAACGGAGACAGTAAATGAATCAGCCAATGTATCAGATACCGCAGCAAAATAGCGTTATTTTAGTAGGCAGATTGACCAGAGATCCGGAACTTAAGAGAACAACAACATCAAAATCAATTTGCAGATTTGATATTGCAATGAGTTCAAGAATTAAAGATCAGGTTACGGGGGAATGGAAAGATTCCGACCCTACATATGTTCCCATAATTGTTTGGGGCGATCAAGCTGACAGATGTGCTGACAGATTAAAAAAAGGTATGCCTGTATATGTTGAAGGCAGACTTAAAACCAGCAGCTGGCAGGCTCAAGACGGTTCCAAAAGATCAAGACTTGAAGTTGTTGCTTCAAGAGTTCAATTTTTGGTAAGAGTTGAAGGTCAGGGACAATCATCTTCTTATCAACAGTCGCAATCTCAGCAACCGTCAGGCTCTGTTGATATGGGCGATCAAGGAAACGAATATGTTTCCGATAATGTTGATGTAGTGGATGATGAAGAAGTTCCGTTTTAAAAATTTGGAGGAATAAAAAATGACAATAGAGAAAAAAAATACACGCCCTGCCGGCAAACCTGCAGGTAAATTCAGAAAAGGTGTTATGAGAAGAAAAGTATGCCGTTTCTGCACAGACAAAATGGATATAGATTACAAAAATGTCAGTCTTTTAAGAACTTTTGTTACTGACAGCGGAAAAATTCTTTCCGGAAATATTACCGGTACATGTGCAAAACATCAAAGAGAATTAGGTCAGGCAATAAAAAGAGCAAGAATGTTGGCATTGTTGCCATTTTCTGTAAACTAATTCAGGGGGAAATAAATGAAAGTTATTTTAAGAACTGATATAACAAATGTAGGAAGACAAGGGGAAATAAAAGAAGTTGCTGCAGGTTTTGCAAGAAACTATTTATTACCTAAAAAGCTTGTTATGGAAGCTACAGCCCAAAATATGAAAATTTGGGAAAGAGAAAAAACAAGACTTGAAAAAGAAAGAGAAGAAATTATTAATAATGCAAAAGCTCTTGCTGAAAAAATTGAAAAAGCAGAATTTTCAATTAAAGTTAAAATTGGCGAAAATGGAAAAATTTTCGGTTCTATCACAACAGCTCATTTGGCAAAACTTTTTGCAGAACAGGATTTTGTTATCAATAAACACGATATCTTGTTACCTGCTCCGATAAAAGAAGTTGGTAAAGTTGCAATTAATATCAGACTTCATCCTGAAGTTATTGCAAAGGTTAGTGTTGACATAATTGAGGAAAAGTCTAAGTAAAAAACAGCAAATTTTGGACTACAATATTGAAACTCGCAAACTTATGTACCGTGTACACTTTTGTACACCGCGTTTGCGAGTTTCTTCATTTCGTCTCAAACTTTGCAGTTTTTTACTGTCCTTACATCTATTGGTAAAGTTTTATCTTTTTTATTTTTTTGTAGTTCATTGCAGTTTGTCGTTTGTTGTACATTATACATTGCCGTCTAGTCTGTCATTCCCGCATCGCAGTTGGGCGGGAATCTATGTTAATTAAATACCTCTTTCCTTCCAATCATTCAATTCTCAAAAATTGTCTTTGACAATTTTATATATCTGTGCTATAATAAATATATTAACTAAATATTGAATGTTTTTGGATGTCCGAAAGGACACCACTTTTGTGAAAACAAAATGGGTTAGCACTCCAAAAACAGTCGCAAAAATATTTATAAGAATAAGTCAAAGGCTATGTTGATTTATTTTTATAATTTGTCTTTCGCTCTTCGTGGGCGAAAGATGGCGGCTGTGTTGTACTGGGTGCTAACCGTACACACAGTCGCTTTTATTTTGTATACAAAACATCCTTTTGAGACATCCAAAAAAATGATACTGCATAGCAGTGTCATCTCGAGTGAGTAATCACTCAGTGATTACGACGAGAGATCTCAGCTGCTTTGTATAAACAAAAGGAGAAATGCTATGAAAAAATCCAAAAAAATCATTTCGTTTAAAATGAAAGGTTTTTCTTTAATTGAGTTAATGACGGTAGTGGTGGTAGTTGTTGTTTTGTCGGCAATATCGGGACCAATTTATAACACATACTCAATTAAGGCCAAACAGGCCGAAGGATATGCTTTATTGGGTACAATATTGTCTGCTCAACAAAATTATCATAATGACAGCGGAGTATTTTTACTTGCGCAAAATTCAAGCGCCGGACAATATTATGGGAGGACTGACTATGATGAGGTGCTTGGAATAGATGCAAGAAATAATAATTGGTACAGAAATTTTTGTATTGGTCACGGTGCCGGAGCAAAGGATATGGCAAAAATAGGTTATTTTTTTCATGCGATAGTTTCAGGAAATGGTGTTTCTGAATTGCATTTAATGCATAACAGAACTACGGGCACGACAATATATTAAATTTGATAGAACATTACATAGCAATGTTCTCGTTAGGACAGAGTTGTAATCATAGCGACAACTCTGTCTTTCCTCGCCATCAACTGTAAAATATTCTTAGTTTTCTATAACTTTGTTATATTAATATAAACAGGATGACAGAAAGTTGACATAATTTTCTTAAATAGATACAATCTTACTTGATATAAAAAGATTTTTCGTTATACGAAAAACACCGAAAGCTTCTCAGCTCTCAGCTCTCAGCTAAGAACACGAAGTGTTCGGCTCAGCTTTTTTTAAACTATTTTTATAAACTATAAACAAGGAGTAAAGCAGATGTCAAAGATGATTGAAGTTCGTTGGCACGGCAGAGGCGGACAAGGTGCAAAAACCGCAGCTCTGTTGTTTGCTCAGGCAGTTTTGTCAACAGGAAAGTATATTCAGGCTTTCCCTGAATATGGTCCTGAAAGAATGGGTGCTCCCGTTCAATCTTTTAACAGAGTTTCAGATGATCCTATAACGGTTCATTGCTCGGTTACAGAACCTAACTATGTAGTTATTTTGGATCCATCCTTAATAGATGCAGTTGATGTTACCGAAGGTGTTGGTACACAGGGAAAAGTTATTGTAAATACATCTTTTTCCGCAGACGAAATGGCAAAGAAACTTGGTATAGCAAAGGAACAAGTTTATGTTGTCGATGCATCAAAAATTTCTAATGAAACAATCGGTCAGAATAGACCTAATACCCCAATGCTTGGTGCTTTGGTAAAAGTTATCGGTACTCTTGATATCGATGGAGTTTTGAAAGATACAAGAGCGAAACTTGAAGTTAAGTTCAGAAGTAAACCGGAAGTTATTGATGGAAATATTACCTCAATACAGAGAGCTTACGACGAAGTAAAAAATTCATAATTTTAAAAAATTGTTTCAAATATATGGAGGAAACAAGTGAAAGAACAAGAACACAAACCAACAGCTGCAGAACTTCCTGCAGGCGGAATAGTTGAAACAGGTACTGCTGCAGAGTTTAAAACAGGTCCTTGGAGATCAATAAAACCTGTTTGGAATAAAGATAAATGTATTGGTTGTTTAACATGCTGGATATATTGCCCGGATGCTGCAATACAAATTGCACAGGATCCTGCAGGCAAAAAAGGTATGATAGTAGTAGGTATTGACTATGATCATTGCAAAGGCTGCGGAATTTGTTCCAGAGAATGCCCACCTAAGATTTCAGCAATAACAATGGAAGAAGAAAAGAAATAATTAACGAAAATTTATAAGGAGTAAATATAAAAATGGTAAAACCTATATTTTCTAAAGGTAAAATAGTTGCCAAGACAGGAAATGAAATGATGGCAGAAGCTATGAGACAAATTTCTCCCGATGTTGTCGCTGCTTATCCTATCACACCGGCAACAGAAATAGTACAGATATTTTCACAGTTCGTAGCTGACGGTAAAGTTCCTACGGAATTTGTCGCAGTTGAAAGCGAACATTCTGCAATGTCTGCAACAATAGCAGCATCGGTTGCAGGTGCAAGAGCAATGACGGGAACCTCTTCTCAAGGTTTTGCTTTGATGTGGGAAATGCTTTACATCGCTGCAGGTTTGAGACTTCCTATCGTTATGGCAGAAGTTAACAGAGCATTATCTGCTCCTATCAATATCCACGGTGATCAGTCCGATACGATGGGTGCAAGAGATGCAGGCTGGATACAGATTTATTCTGAAGATCCTCAGGAAGCATACGACAATATGATTCAGTCCGTAAGAATAGCAGAAGCTGCAAAACTTCCTACAATGGTTACAACAGACGGTTTCATTATTTCTCATTGCATGGCTGCAGCAGAAGTTTATCCTGATGAAGATGTTAAGGAATTTGTAGGTACATACAAACCTGAAAGATATTTGTTGGACTACAAGAGACCTTTCACATTGGGTTCTATCGAAATGCAGGATTATTATTTCGAACACAGATACCAATTGGCACAGGCTATGAGAGATGCTAAGAAAATAATTCTCGATGTAGCAAAAGATTTTAAAAATAAATTCGGAAGAGAGTACGGCTTTTACGAAAAATATAAAATGGACGATGCAGAAATTGCTATCGTTACAATTGGTTCAGCAGCAGGAACAACAAAAGCTGTTATCAATGAATTGAGAGAAAAAGGTATAAAAGCAGGTTTGATAAAAATAAGAATTTTCAGACCTTTCCCTGCAGACGAAATTGCAAAAGATTTAGCTAATGTTAAAGCTGTTGCAGTTTTGGATAGAGCAGATTCTTGCTCGGGAACATTTGCACCGGTATATTCCGATGTAATAAGTGCAATGTATGCTAACGGAGTAACTTCTCCTAAGACTGAAAACTATGTTTACGGTTTAGGCGGAAGAGAAATTGATATGAACCATATAAAAGATGTTTATATGCACTTAGACGAAGTTGCTAAGGGTAAAGCACAAGCTTCAAAAACGGTCGAATATATTAATGTAAGAATAAAGTAATTAAGAAAATTATTTAGGAGAATATAAAATGGCAAGTTTAAAAGAATTAAGTAAAAATGCCGAAAGAGTTACAGGCGGCCACAGGCTCTGTGCAGGTTGCGGTGCAGGCGTAGTTGCAAGGCAGACCCTTATAGCAGCAGGTGATACACCTGTTGTAGTAGTAAGTGCAACAGGTTGTTTGGAAGTTTCCACTTCAGTATTTCCTTATACAGCTTGGAAAACTCCTTTCTTTCACAGTGCATTTGAAAATTCCGCAGCAACAGCTAGTGGAGTAGAAGCAGCATATAAAAGTTTAATCAGACAGGGAAAGATAAAAGATGAACCTATCAGATTCATCGCTTTCGGTGGTGATGGTGGAACTTATGATATCGGTTTACAGTCTCTTTCAGGAGCTATGGAAAGAGGTCACAGAATGCTTTACGTTTGCTATAACAACGAAGCATATATGAATACAGGTATTCAGAGAAGTAGTGCTACACCTCAAGGTGCAAGTGCAACCACTTCTCCAGTTGGAAAAGTTAAACAGGGTAAAGAACAGCCTAAGAAAGATTTAACTGCAATAATTGCAGCACACAATGTTCCTTATGCAGCACAGGCTATTATTGGTAATTGGAACGATTATATTACTAAAGTTCAGAAAGCATTAAATACAGACGGTCCTACATTTATCAATGTATTAACTCCTTGCAGACTCGGTTGGGGCTGCAAACCGGAAGATTCCATGGAAATGGTAAGACTTGCTGTTGATACATGTATTTGGCCTGTTTATGAAGTAGAAAACGGCAAATATAAAATGACCATGAAGCCAAGAGGCGGCAAGAAGCTTCCTGTTGGCGAATTCTTCAAACATCAGTCCAGATTCAAACATTTGTTGAAACCTCACAATGCTGAATTGTTGGCAAATATTCAGGCTGATGTTGATGCAAAGTGGGAAAAGATTTGCGCTTTGTGTGGAGAAGAGGTTATAAAGTAAAATAAAATTAAATTCTAACAAAAAAACTGAAATATTTTAGTTACAATATAGAAGATTGGAAGATTAGAGGATTTGAAGATTAGAAGTAGTTTGTAAAAATCGCTTTGCGATTTTTGATATTTAAAAAAACACCTCTTTTCATCCAATCTTCTAATCTTCTGTCGTTCTGCCGTTTTTCTTTCCGCTACAAAGTCGCTTTTAAAAATCTTCTTGCCAAAAAAATAAATATTTGCTATATTGTATTCCTAAAAAGTGTGTAAATACACGTTTTTTAGGAATCATGAATAAAAGGATGTTAAGTATGCAAGAAATAAAGAGAGATTTTTATTTAAATTCTAATAGCTTAGATTTGTAGATTCTTATGTTGTTTTATAGTTCAAATGTGAAGTAGTGTTATTCCGTACTTTGATGTAGGATCTTGTCTTTACCAATAAAAAATCGAGCAAAAAAATTTTTTTTACTCGATTTTTTGAATTAAGATTTTGTAAAACTATTTTTTCTTCTCTAGTGCAGAAACTCTTGTTTTTAAAAAATCAATTTCAGTTTCAAATCTTTTTATTTTTTCCTTTATCAGTTCAACATCTTTTGTATTTGTAAAAGTTTCCTTATCTTCAACAAAAAAAATTTCTTTAATTTCCTGCTCAGATTTATTAAATAATTTAGATATTTTTAAAATACTATCAAGTGAGGGCTGAGTTGCCCCTTTAAACCACAAAGAAACTGATGTGTTTGATATATTTAATTTCTGAGCAATTATTTTTTGAGCACCTTTTACTGTTCCATTATTAATATCTTGAAGAAATTTTATTTTCTTTTCATCCATGACAAAAACTCCTTGACAAATTTATTTTTATTAATTATAATTAAATAAAGTAATTTTACTTTATTTGGTTATAATTAAGTTCTGGTTTAAAAGAAAAAACAACAAAAGGATAACAACGGAAAAACCGTTGGAGCTTACCATAGCATTAAGTCCTTTTTTAGGCTGCCGTCATTTGCGGTGGCGGTAGCCGATTTATAAAAATCAATTTATTTACTTAAACCATTTAAAATTATAAATAATTTTTTGAAAATTTACAAGTAAAAAATAGGAGATGTTTTATGAAAAAGAATAAAAAAACAGGTTTTACTCTTGTAGAAGCAATAGTTACTATAGTTTTACTCACGATACTTACTGCAATTTCTGTGCCAATTTATGATAACTATGTTGGAAAAGCTATATATGCAGAAGCTTATACTTTTTTAGGTGCAATAAGAGAAGCTCAATTATTATATCGTAGTGAATATGGAAATTTTTGGAGTTCAACTTCAACCAGTGATAATATTTCTACAGACTATGATCCAGTACTAAAAGTAAATGCTAAACTTAATAAATATTTTACTTGGTTTCAAATAGGCAATAAAAGATATTATGATTGTAATACTGGTTTTATGGCGCGTGTGCCTAAACCTGTTGCTTATGTTAAGGGTGGAAAAAATTATTTTGGTTTAATATACGACCTTATTGAAGGAGCAACTTATCTTGAAATGGCTTAGTCATCATATTTTTCTTCGGTTCATAACATAGCAATGAATCAAGGAAAGGAATCGGGCGGAGAAAAACTCCTCCCGATTTTTTTGTTTGAGATTTTTTACTAATTTGCTATAATATACCAAATTTTAATTTAGCGAGAAAATAATGAAATTTAAATTAATTTTAGTATTTGTAATATTTTTTTCTTCAGTTCTTGTCGGAGTATCCTTATATACAAAAAAACTTGTCAACGAACTTCCGTCGATATCTAACCTTGAGAATTATACTCCAAGCATTGTTACAAAAATTTACGACAGGAACGAAAGATTGATTTCAGAACTGTTTATCGAGAGAAGAGTCCTTGTTCCTCTTAAAGATATTCCCGTAAATTTACAAAATGCATTTATAGCAATAGAAGATAATGATTTCTATAAACATTGGGGAATTTCTACAAAAGGTATATTAAGAGCATTCTTTAAAAATCTTTTAAAAGGTAAAGTCGCTCAAGGTGGCTCGACGATAACACAGCAATTGTCCAAAACAATATTTTTAACTTCGGAAAGGACTTTGACAAGAAAAATAAAAGAATTTTTGCTTACCGTTCAGCTGGAAAAACAATATACCAAGGAAGAAATTTTACAGTTATATATTAACCAAATTTATTTTGGTGCGGGCGGTTACGGAGCAGAGTCTGCATCGAAAATTTATTTTGGGAAATCCGTTAGAGATTTAACTTTGCCGGAAGCTGCACTTATAGCTGGGCTTCCTAAAGCACCAAGTCATTATTCTCCTTTAAAGCATCCTGAAAGAGCTTTACAGAGAAGAGCTGTAGTTCTTTCGAGGATGAAAGATTTAGGTTTTATTACGGAAGAAGAGGAAAAAGAAGCTAACGCAGCGCCGATTCCAAAAGAAAAGTTTACCGAAGAGCAGAAATCCGGTCATTATTTTGTTGAATATTTAAGAATTCTACTTGAACCGAAATACGGAACAAATGTCCTTCATAAAGGCGGTTTAACGATATATACTACCCTTGATATGAAGATGCAGGAAGCTGCTGAAAAAGCATTGGGAGAAGCTCTTGCCGATTTTGATACAAAGCAGATGTCTTATTTTGAAAAAGAAGATATGAATCTTAAAAAAGTTCAAGGCGCCATAATGGCTATCGATCCGAAAACCGGTGCTATAAGGGTAATGGTCGGCGGAAGAGATTTTAAAGAAACAAAGTTTAACAGAGCCGTACAAGCAAAAAGGCAGGCAGGTTCTTCTTTCAAACCTTTTGTATATTTGGCAGCTATAGATAAAAAAATTATGACACCTGCTACAAAGTTAGAAGATGAGCAGATGGTGTATCAGTTCGATGGGAACAATTGGAATTTGGTATCAAGGAAATTGTCTTATGTTGAAGAACTTGCAGAACATATGGTTCCGGAAGATTTGGTAGATCCGATGAAAATTTGGTATCCGGTAAACTATGGAGGCAAATACAGAGGCGAAGTCTTACTGAGGGAAGCTTTGGCTCGTTCACTTAATACATGTGCAATTGAAACAATAACAAAAGTTAAGCCCGATACAGTTATAGATTATGCGAGAAAAGTTGGTATCAAAAGCCCCATGATTAATACTTTGTCACTGGCTCTTGGTTCCAGTGATGTTACTCTTCAGGAAATGGTATCGTCTTTTGGTACACTTGCTTCAGGTGGTGTACGCACAGAACCTTATTTTATTACAAAAATTCTTGATAAAAACGGTAAGGTTTTAGAATTAAATCTTCCTCAAGAAAAAGAGGTCTTAACACCGCAAACATCTTTTGTTATGACTAACCTTTTAAGAGGTGTAGTCGAACACGGTAGCGGATATGCTGCTCGTGCATTAAAGAGGCCATGCGCAGGTAAAACAGGCACATCTAATGACAGTGTTGATGCGTGGTTTGTCGGTTATACACCTCAACTTGTTGCAGGTGTTTGGGTCGGTTATGATGATAGAACAACGCTGGGCACAAAATCTACAGGTGGAAATACAGCTTGTCCGATATGGACAGAATTTATGAAAGAAGCTTTGAAGGATTATCCTGTTTTAGATTTTTCTGTTCCTAAAGATATAGAATGGGCGCTTATTGATCCAAAAACAGGTCTTTTGGCATTAAGCAAAACGCAAAATGCTTATTTGGAAGCGTTCCTTGAAGGAACAGTCCCGACGACATATTATACGAAAAAAGCAAATCAAAATATTAAAGATATAAGTTCTTCCGATGATGAAGAAAATGAAGGATACTAAAATTGCCGAAGGCAATTTTAATGTACAATGTATAATGTACAATGTACAATAATGAACGACAAAAACCGCGTAGCGGTGTCATTGCGAGCGAAGCGTGGCAATCTACAGCACGCAGTGCTGTCATTCCCGAGTGTCTCTGTCGGGAATCTATGTTTATAAAAATACCGAAATTGATAATTTCTAATTTCTAATTGCTAATTAAATATAGGGTTTATTAATGAATTTTAAATCAGAATTATTGCTTCCTGCAGGATCACTAACAAAACTAAAAACCGCAATTCTTTACGGTGCGGATGCCGTATATTCCGGTACGCCCGATTTATCTCTTAGAGCAAGATCGTCTTTTCCTTTAGAACAATTAAAAGAGGGAATAGAATTTGTTCACAATAATAACAAAAAAATATATTTAACATTGAATCTGTTTTCCCACAATAAAGATATCGATAGACTTTCCGTATTTGTAAATACTATAAAAGATTTAAATCCCGATGGTGTAATTATTTCAGATCCCGGTGTATTTCAATTTGTTCATGACAGAATTCCTAAATTGCCTATACATATTTCCACGCAGGCGAATGTTTCATCTTATTTAACGGTAGATTTCTGGAAAAAAATGGGTGCATCACAATGTGTTATGGCACGAGAAACGCCGTTTTTTGAAATTAAAGAGATAAAACAAAAATGTCCTGATATAAGAATAGAAATGTTTATACATGGTGCAATGTGTATCAGTTATTCGGGAAGATGTTTGATATCTGCATTTATGGCATCACGCAGTGCTAACCAAGGTGCGTGTGCTCACTCGTGCAGATGGAAATATAAAATGTATTTGGAAGAAGAACTTCGTCCGGGAGAATATTATCCTATAGAAGAAGATGATAAAGGAACATACTTTTTTAATTCCAAAGATTTATGTTTGATGCCTAAACTTAACGAAATTTTAGATGCAAAAATTGATTCTTTAAAAGTTGAAGGTAGAACAAAAAGTGAATATTATGTTGCACAAACTGCAAGAATTTACAGAAAAGCAATAGATGACTATTATGAAAATCCGTCGTCATGGAACAGCGAAAAATATATGAAAGAACTGGAAACTCTTCAAAACAGAAGATACACTTTAGGTTTCTTTAATGGTGTTCCTAATGATTCTGCACAAGATTATAATGATACAGGCAGTAGAAGCGATTACAGAAACTGCGGTTTTGTCAGAGAAATAAAAGATAATGTTATAATATTGGAATTGCGACACAAACTTTCGAAAGGTGACGAAATAGATTTATTGTCGCCATATCGATTTGAACCATATAAATTAAAAATTAATGAAATGAAACTTGCGGGAACAAGAAAAGTTGTCGATACACTTTCCCCGGGACAATCAAATATTGCCGTCGATATCGAAATACCTAAACAAGATATAAACTTATTCCCTGTTCTTACCATTGCCCGCAAAAAAATTTCATAAAATAAAAGGAGCAAAAATGATATCTAAAGAAATGATTGAAAGAATATTTTCGGCAGCAAATATCTTAAGGTGGAACGACCATATTCGTCCGTTTGATTTTTTTGAAATTGATAAACAGGCACATAAGATGATTATTGCCTATATTATTGCAAAATTCGACGAGGAAGAAGGCAAAGAAATCAATTGGCGTAATCTTATTGAAGGTGCAATTTTTGAATTTTTTCACAGAACGATGTTAACTGATTTAAAACCTGAAGTTTATCATGAAATAATGTCCAAAAAGAAAAAAGAATTGAATAAATGGGTGTTGGAAAATTTGAGAGAAGATGTAGAAAAACTCGGAAAAGATTTTGCTGAAAGATTTGAACAATATCTTTTTGACGACGAATATTCTAAATATGAAAAGAGAATTCTTGCTGCTTCTCATGAGTTTTCTACGCGTTGGGAATTTGGAATTATTTATCCGTTAAACCAAGTTCTTTACGGTATAGACAGGACAAAAGAAACGGTAGATGCTTGTATTTCAAAATATCAAGATTTTGTAGGCGTAAAAAAACTGATAATGAATAAAAAATATTACGGATTTTTAGACCTTTGCGGACAGTTAAGGTTCCAGCAGAGATGGGCTCAACTTTTCAGACAGCCTAAAACTACTGTTTTGGGGCACATGTTTATCGTAGCAATTTTTGTATATTTGTATTCTTTGGAGATGAAAGTGTGCGAAAAAAGAGCTTACAATAATTTCTTCTCGGCACTAT
>JAFPUA010000208.1 GCA_017413305.1 Candidatus Ruminimicrobiellum caprinum | reverse complement strand
TTTGATTAAATATGTTGCCGACAGGCTTGGACACGACAGAAGATATGCAATTGACGCAACAAAAATAAAAGAAGAGCTTGGCTGGGAACCTAAGTATAAATTCGAACAGGCTATAGAAAAGACCATTCAATGGTATTTAGATAATGAACAATGGTGGCAAGAGTTGCTTAGTAAGCAACTTTAGAAGATTAGAAGGTCGGAAGGTCAGAGGTTCAGAAGAAAAAAAGGAGCAGATATGCAGAAAGACACAAGGTTGTTGACAGGAATTATAACAGTTGTTGTTTTAGCCTTAATTGCTTTTTCAAGTTTTTTTGTAGTTGAGGTTGGTTCTGTAGGAGTTAGAATAAATGTTATTACGGGACAGACTAAGAGTTTCCCTCAGGGAACATATGCTAAAATTCCTTTCGTGCATCAGGTAGTAAATTACGATGTTAAAACTCAAAAACAGGAAGTTGAAGCTGATTCCGCATCTAAAGACTTACAAACTGTCAGAGCAAGGATTGTTGTAAATTTCAGACCTGTATATGAAAAAGTAAATGACATACATATTAAAATCGGTAAAGATTATTTTGTAAAAGTTATTTATCCTGCAATACAGGAAGTTTCCAAAACTGCTATTTCTAAACTGCCTGTAGAAAATATTATTGTCGAGAGAGAAAATTTGAGAGCAGCAATTGAACAAAATTTAAGAAAGAAGATTGAAGAATATAATATAATTATTGAAAATGTAAATATTGTTGATATTCAGTTTACTGCCGAATTTAACAGAGTTGTAGAAGAAAAACAGATTGAGGAGCAGAAAGTTAAAAAAATTCAGTACCAGAGAATGCAGGCAGAAGAAGAAAAGAAAAGAGTAATTCTTCTTGCTGAAGCAGAGGCACAAAAACAAAAATTGTTGAGAGATTCTTCTAATCAGACAGTTATTAATTTAAAATGGATTGAAAAGTGGGATGGCCACTTACCAAAATATATGCTTTCCGGAAATAAGTCCAACGCAATGTTTATGCTTCCCGATGAAAAGTAATATTTAATTAAGATTACATTATAACAAGAAAAACAGCAAATTTTGGACTACAATATTGAAACTCGCAAACTTATGTACCCCTTACGGATATGTACACCGCATTTGCGAGTTTCTTCATTTCGTCACAAACTATGCTGTTTTTTCTGTGCCCTTACATTTGTTGGTAAAGTTTTTATAAAATAAAAACAGGGTGACCGCTATGTCGTTTCCCTGCCATATCGGAACTAAATTGTTCTAAATATTAATAAAATGTAACGTTTTTACCACCTAATACTGTAGGTTCGCTTCTTTCTGTTAAATTAAATAATTGAGTTATTGTTCCGACATCTTTACTTAATACACGAATACAAATTTCATATTTCCATTTTCCTACCCAAGAATAATAAGTATCATAATTAAACCAAGAAAAATATCTGTTATTCATTACATTTATACCTAATACAGGGTCTGCAGCAGTATAGTCATTGCATGCATATCCAGATGAAGATCCAAAAGAATTTGTCGCACATAAAAAATTTCCATATTCGTTATAATAATTAATTTGAGCTTCTTTTATCGCACCAAGTAAGGCATATCCTTCAGCAAGCATAGTATATTCTCTATGCCTTCCTCTATAAATAGGCCAGGATATTAATGATAATGTAATGACAATTATCATAGTTATAATCACTTCCATTAAGGTAAAACCTTTTATTTTCTTTTTCATAAATTTTCTCCTTTTATTTAAAATTTAAATTTGCTATAATAAGCCGAGAGATAAACACTTTGTCAGTATGTTGTATCATTTTTTATTTGCTGAACTTGTTCAGCATTATTTTTCAAGCTACTGCTATGTGATAGCTCGCTCGGCGAATATTATAATGATATTAATTAAACAATAAATTGTTTTGTTTTATATATTTTAACCAATAAATTGGTTTTTGTCAAGGATTTTGTTGTCTTTTGTATAGGAGATGAAAATGAGTAAAGAAAAGTTTTTGCCCATAAACTTATTATTGCTTTTAAAAAAACATAAAATAACTCAGAAAAAGTTGGCAGAAAAAATAAATGCAGAAGAAAGTGTTGTT
The DNA here is from genome assembly GCA_017413305.1 of Candidatus Ruminimicrobiellum caprinum. Taxonomy (GTDB): domain Bacteria; phylum Elusimicrobiota; class Endomicrobiia; order Endomicrobiales; family Endomicrobiaceae; genus Ruminimicrobiellum; species Ruminimicrobiellum caprinum. The sequence goes on along the minus strand of JAFPUA010000208.1, from coordinate 672 downwards.
AGTAATTGGCTTACAGGGAAAACCAAGCCTACAGAAAAATCAATTTCAAAATTAATTTCGCTTTTCAAACTGCCAAAAGATTATTTTTTTTGTGATTTCCAAAAAGAAGACAATGAAAATAATAATAAAAAATTAAAAGTAAAAGATTATGAAATAAGTGTTCTTAAAGATGAAATAAAATTTTTAAAAGAAAGAATTAAATTTCTGGAGAAAGAATTAAATAAAAAGAAATGAAAGATTTAAAAATATATATCCAGTTGTTTTTACTTTTTATAGCATTAGTTGTTATTTTGTATTTTTGTTTTGCAGGGGATAAAAAAGCAAAATGGCAGGGAATGCCTGTTCCAGATGAACCTATTCAAACAGAGCTTGATAAAACAGAACCTCAGATAAAATATAAAAATGCAAGGCTTATTCCTTTAGCAAATTATGATATAACAGGAGTCGTTATAAGTACAAAAAGATACTTTTTTGATGCTGGAGCTTCCGTGTCTCCGATAGATGTTGTGCTTGCTTGGAATAAAATGTCTGTGGCAGATGTTATAAACGGAATAAAATTTAAACATAGAAGAAGATGCATTTTGTATTATCCTAAAAATGGTGAATATTGGCCTATAATGTTTGAAGAAATACAGAAAAATATTTCAAATAATCATTGTATTCCGGCAAATA
>JAFPUA010000207.1 GCA_017413305.1 Candidatus Ruminimicrobiellum caprinum | reverse complement strand
TTAGACAAACCGCTCCATTCGTACAATATAAATGTAAGGATAAATCCTTCTAAAATATAAGATTTTATAAGCTTTCTTCCGGCTTTCGAAACAGAAGACATGGATGTCTACAAATTAAAAAAATATAAATTTTATGGCGATATAATTGGAAATTTGTCAATTAAAGGCAAAAATCTTGAACCTTCAATCAACGGAAATATATATGTTAATAACGGTATTTTAACAAAACCGATTGTAAACGCAAAAGGTGCAACAATTAAATTGAATTTTATCGGGAAATACCTTAATTTTGATGTTTTAGTTCCGGCTGGAGCGGGAGAAAATGTAAAAGTCAAGGGCGGTGTAGAATTATATAATGTCAAATATTCGGATATGCGAATTTGGAGTAGCAAAAATGTTAATCTACAAACTGCGGAAGATAAAGTTGTTCCGCTCCATGAAATTTTAAATTTCGTAATCGGCCCCGTTCCTATAATGGATGTAAAAGGTGTAGGAAATATTGATATAACAGTAAAAGGTAACAGAAAAAATCCGCATGTTTGGGGTATTTTGGACTTAAGAGAAGTTACAACTTATTTTAAAGAAATGCCAAATCTGGTATTGCATAATGCAGAAGCTGTATTAAATTTTAATGACGAAGATGCAGTTTTTAATCTGAAACAAGGAAAAATTAACGGTAAAGATGTTTCTATTGACGGCACTTGCAATCTTTCAGGAAAATTCGATTTTGATGTAAAAGCAGAAAATCAAGAATTATCCTATTTATATAAAGCCATTAAAACTTCTGCTTTAATAGATGATTTAAAAAACATGGTACCGGAATTTGACGCAGTATCCGGTTTAATAACTTTAAAAGCTAAAGTTTACGGAAGTATTAAAGATATTGAAGATATTAAATATAATGAAAATTTCTTTGCGAAAGGAATTATTAATCTTTTAGACAACGGCATTTCTTATCAAGGTATTTCTGCCCATGATACAAAAGGTATTATAAACTTTGAGCCAACAAGTTCGCAAGGCGAAATTACTTCTAAAATAGGAAATTCTCCAATTAAAGCAAGTTTTAAAACAAAAGAAAATTTTGTTGATTTATTTGCAGAAAGTCCCAAATTACTTATAAATGATTTATTTTTAAATAATCATGATTTTCCAAAGGATATGGGAAATATTACTGTTTGGATAAATACAAAATACAAAGGAAAAATCGATAACATAGAATATGATAAAATTGATTTTACGGGACGTATACTAAACACGCACAAAAATAACAAATTAAAAATTTCTAACGGTGAGGTTTCTCTTAAAAATAATCGTTTAAAAATATCTGATGTATATGGTAATTTTGCAGATACAAAATCTGAATTCAATATAAATTTAACGGCAGATAATTTGAGTGCAAGACCTACTTTATACGGAAAAATTAAATTGAAAGATTTTGAACTTTCGTTAATAAATACATTCTCAGATTATGCAATTATTCCTCAAAATATCAGAGAAAATCTTAATAAAATAAGATTTGATAAAGGTAAAATTAATTTAAATGCAAATCTAAACAGGAACGACATTTACGCTTCAACTGACCTTGGCGGTGTTGAATTAACTTATACTCCATTAGGATTGCCGATAAAAATTGTTAACGGAAGTATATATACAAGGAAAAACTTTGCAGGACTTAATAAAATAAATTTGCTTATGGATGGAATGCCTGTTTTATTGGACGGCAATATAAATAATATTTTTACTTCTCCAAAATTTAATATATATGTGAAT